>JAQVWF010000007.1 GCA_028698615.1 Syntrophorhabdaceae bacterium | reverse complement strand
CCAAAAGCGCCAAGGTAATTCCCCAGTAGCAGCGCCAAGGTAATTCCCCACTTTTTCGTCCGCGCCAAAGGGGTGGACAAAAAGGGCATGACTCTGACATTCCTAAGACGTACCCAGTCTTGGAACAGGAGGAGCCATGGCAAGGAGGGATATACCGATGAACGAGGTAACAGAGACAATCTACCAGTGGCACAAGGGAATGAGGATCCAGCATATCAGTCAGTCGCTCGGCATCGACAGGAAGACCGTCCGCAAATATGTCGGCATGGCACGGTCCGCCGGCATAGACCGGCAGTGCCCTCTCCCCGGAGAGCATGATCTCGCCACCAGGCTGAAGGACATGATGGACGCCTGCGGCTCCCCCTACGATACCCCGGCCGGGGATCTCCTCGTCCGCCATCACGACGACATAAAGACATGGCTCGATGACCCGAACGTGACGGGCAAGCAGGTGTGGAGGCTTCTTAAAGAGACCTTCGGCGTAAAGGTGGGCTACACGACGCTCAGACGGTATTTGCGGAAGGAGTTCTCCTACGGCAGGGCGAAGGTGACGGTCCGCGTGGAGACGCCCCCGGGCGAGGAGGCCCAGGTCGACTTCGGGTATGCCGGTCTCATGTACGACCCGGAGAAGGAGAGGAGAAGAAGGGCATGGGCCTTCATCATGACCCTCTCTGCGAGCCGCCACAGGTTCGTCCGCTTCGTCTTCCGCCAGGATACGGACACCTGGCTCGACTGCCACGAGAGGGCCTTCACCTTCTTCGGCGGCGTGCCGAAGAGGATAGTCCTCGACAACCTCAGGTCCGGTGTGGTGAAGCCGGACATCTACGACCCCACGGTGAACAGGGCATACGCGGACATGGAGCGCCACTTCCGCTTCATCGCCGATCCCGCCAAGATACGGACACCGGAGCACAAGGGCAAGGTGGAGCGCGTCGTTCCCACGGTCAGGAAGCACCTCCTCGCCGGGAGGACCTTCGGGGATATCGCCGAGGCGAACGACCGTGCCCTTCACTGGTGCAGGGAGGAGATCGGAAGGGAGGTCCACGGCACGACGAAGAAAAGGCCCTACGAGGCCTTCCTCGCGGAGGAGAAGCGTTGTCTCACGCCCCTTCCGGACACACCCTTCGAGCGGCCCCTCTGGAAGGAGTGCACCGTCCATCCCGACCACCACATCGTCTTCGACAGATCCTACACCTCCCTGCCGACGAGATACAT
The DNA here is from genome assembly GCA_028698615.1 of Syntrophorhabdaceae bacterium. Taxonomy (NCBI): domain Bacteria; kingdom Pseudomonadati; phylum Thermodesulfobacteriota; class Syntrophorhabdia; order Syntrophorhabdales; family Syntrophorhabdaceae; species Syntrophorhabdaceae bacterium. The sequence continues at coordinate 88,730 of JAQVWF010000007.1, read as the reverse complement.
CGGCAGGAAGGTGTGGGCGAAGGGGACCGGGAAGACCGTGGAGGTCTTCCTCAACCACGAGAGGGTGAAGGTCCATCCCCGGGCCCACGGTCCGGGACAGTGGGTGACGGACCACACAGACTACCCGCCGGAGAAGCTCGCCTTCCTCATGGCGACACCGACGTGGTGCAGGAGGAAGGCAGCCGGGTTCGGCCCCCATACGGAGAGGCTCATAACCGCCGTCCTCAGGGAGAACGCCATGCGGAACCTGCGCAAGGCCCAGGCCCTGCTGCGCCTCGCGGACAAGTACCCGGCGGAGATCGAGACGGTGGCACAGCGTGCCCTTGACTACGGCAACACCCGGTACAGGAGCATAAAGACCATGCTGGAGAATCCGATGACCGGCACCGGGGAGGAGACCGCGGCGGCACCGCTTTCGGACCTGGGAAGGATGTTCCTGCGGGAACCGGCGTACTTCGCCGGGGAGGTGGCCCATGATTGACCACCACCTTGTCGACCAGTTGAAGAAGCTCAAGCTCGGCGGGTTCATGGAGACCATCGAACTGCGCATCGCCCAGGCGCAGAAGGACGAGCTCTCCCACGCGGCCTTCCTCGCCCTCGTCATCCAGGACGAGATCGAGCGCAGGGAGGCACGGAAGCTCGCCGTCAGGATACAGAAGGCATCCTTCGAGGAGCAGAAGACCCTGGAGGGCTTCGACTTCGGCTTCAACCCGAGGATCAAAAGGGGCGCGATGACCGACCTCGCCACCTGCCTTTTCGTGGAGAAAGGTGAGCATGTTCTCCTCTACGGACCGGCCGGCGTGGGGAAGACGCATCTTGCCCAGGCGCTGGGCCACGAGGCCTGCAGGCGGGGGTTCAGCGTCCTCTTCGTGAAGGCGGCGAAGATGTTCCGGCACCTTTTTGCCTCCCGGGCGGACCAGTCGTGGGAGAGGCAGCTCAGGAAGTATCTTCACCCCGACCTGCTCATCATCGACGACTTCGGGCTGACGTCCCTGACGCAGGTGCAGGCGGAGGATATCTACGAGGTGGTGGCGGAGCGCTACCTGACATCGTCCATCGTCATCACCAGCAACCGGCCGCCACAGGACTGGGTCACGCTCTTCCCCGACCCGGTCATGGCGAACTCGGCACTTGACCGGTTGAGCCACCATGCGCATCACATTATGATTGACGGAGGAGAATCCTACAGGAAGAAACTGGGTCCTAAAACACGACAGTAACTAACCGCCCCCTGCGGGAAAAGTGGGGAATTACCGCGGCTCTCGGAGTGGGGAATAACCGTGGCGCTTGACACGATGGTCCCGTTTTCGATCTCCATCTTACCGCTGTCGTTCCTGGTCACCATGATGGACGACCTCAGGTCCAATTCCGCCATGGCTTCCGTGAGGGCCGCGATCTCGCGCTTTTTTGCCTGCGGCTCTGCCAGTGATTCGCTGACCTGCACCAGCATTTTCGAACCCTTCCTCTCGCGAAGGATGAAGTCCACTTCCCGACCGCTCTTCGTCTTGTAGTAATATACTTCCTGTGGTGAGACGGAGGGGACGTTCCTCCGAAACCAAGTCATCCTTGATAACACCTCAGAATTACTGCTGGAAACAGTGAATGGTCTCTTAGTATCTTAACGCCCTTGTCTCCTCACGTTTGTAGTAGACCGTCTCTGAGCCGTGGCATTCCCCTTCCGGTGTGATTTTTCTAGACAGCTCACCCGTTTAGACGGTCTGTTTTTCAAGATCGTTCACCCACCCCTTTTTCAGGATCTCTCACCCACCTTTTCAGGTTAATTCACCCACCCGGGCGGCACCGAATTAGGGCATACTACCCCCGTTATCTTTTTGTCGAACGGGAGGCGGTATGGCGAGAGAGGAGTATATGGTGGTTGATGTTGTCGATATTTTGAGAAGGCTCCAGAACGGTTATTTAATCAGGGCGGTCGCGAGGGCGACGGGGATGGATCGAACTTCATGGGGTCACGTCTTGGATTATCACTTGTTATAGCTGGCAGACTTGTTCATGCCCTGTCTTTTCTTCCCAGGGACCGGCCGATATGCTGCAGCTTCATTCCCTTGTGCCACTGGTAGATCGTCTCTGTCACCTCGTTCATCGGCGTATCCCTCCTTGCCATCGCTCCTCCTGTTCCAAGACTTGGTACGTCTTAGGAATATCAGAGTCATGCCCTTTTTGTCCACCCCTTCAGCGCGGACGAAACAGCGGCGAATTACCCTGGTGCTTTCTTGACATGTAGTGCCATTAATGATACTATACTCCCGTGGCAGGCATAGCGGACATAGTCTCCCAGATGAGGTTGAACCCGAATAATGTACGGTACCGGGACCTGTGTCTCGTCTGCGACCACTACTTTGGCAAAGCCCGCCAGAGCAGTGGCAGCCACAGGATCTATAAAACCCCGTGGCCGGGCGACCCCCGGGTAAATATCCAGAACGAAAAGGGCCGGGCCAAAGTATATCAGGTCCGGCAGGCGCTCCTGGCCATAGAGAAATTGGAGGCTGAACATGGCTCTAAAAAATGATCATTATACATATCGCGTCACCTGGTCCGCCGAGGACGGGGAATACGTAGGTGCCTGTGCTGAGTTCCCGAGCCTGAGCTGGCTCGCTGAGACACCCGAGACCGCGCTCAGGGGTATCCGGAAGGTAGTGGAAGATGTCCTGAATGATATGCGGGAAACTGGCGAACGGATCCCCGAACCGATCGCGAGCAAGCATTATAGCGGAAGATTTATGGTCCGTGTTCCGCCCCAGGTGCATCGTAAACTCGCAACAGAAGCAGCCGAATCCGGGGTTAGCCTGAACCGTCTGGCAAGTGCGAAACTAAGCCGGTGATGGTGCCCCCGAGGGGCACGAGGGGCAGGTACGTTCGTTCAAAAGTAAATCACTCAACCCCTCAGATTCGGCTTCTGTCATTTCTTCAGGCAGGTTCGGGTATCCATATCCTCTTTAGCGTCAACCCTCCAGTCTACCATGCAAGGATCTGAAGCCTTTCTCCACACACTGAGCGTGGAGTCTCTTTGCCGGGCAGCCGTTAGCGCAGGATCACGGGAACCGTTGCGTTTTCGGGCTGCTCGAGCACCGTCATTTGTCTTTCCCAGAGCCTGGGAAGGTTCAAAAAAGACGGCCTGGTCCTTATTACCTTATTTGGTGGCGGATATTCAAGCGGTGCAGTGCTGGAGAGAGGATGAAGGGACGGGGAGCACGATCGCTCATTTCGTGGCTTTTTCGGCGAAGGGATTGCTGATGGTGACACTTCCAATCTTTTGTTTGTCGGAAAGGTCCTCTGAAATGATTGCAGCCGCTCCGCCTTCTACGGCAGAGGCGATGATCAGGGAGTCCCAAAACGAGTACCGGTACTTTTCTTGTATATTGATGGCATCCACTATCAATGAGCCGTCGACTACTATCGTCTTCCATTGCAACAGGTCTGTTACGATCTCCTTAGCCTGCGCCAGGCCAAGCGGTTTTGCAATTTTCCTTGTTACCGTTACAAAGAATTCCTGTGCGACCTGGGTGCTGATGAGGCCATTCCCCGTGCTCCACAGGTTTTTGACGATCTCTTTCGCTTTATCGTGTTTATTTCCGGCGGACAGGTCATATGCATACACCAGGATGTTGGTATCGACGAACATTTTAGCGTCTTTCATGGAGGTCTTCTCTTGCAACGGTGATCTTTCCCTGCGTGCCAAGATCAATCCCTTTTCCCATGAAGGCTATTTGCCTGTTCCTCGCTTTCTGATACCCTGTTTCTTTATTCACTCTTTCTTCCAGTGTTTCACGCAAGAGCTCGCTCAACGACTTGTCCTTTATGATCGCAAGAGTTTTGGCTTTCTTGAGGAGCGATCTGGGAAGAGACAGGGTCACGTTTTGTTTATCCACGACAACCTCCTTTCATATTCACGTATTTACGTGTACCACACAATCACGGGCAAAGTCAATCCAACGGGGGAGACGGAGGGGACATCCTCCGAAACCAAGTTATCCTTCATAACACCTCAGACTTACTGCAGGAAACAGTGAAGGGTCTCTTAATTTCTTAACGACAGTCTTCCGCCTTTTCCTAGCGTTCAAGCGGTTCAAGCCCTTCTTTCTTAGGCCGTCCTTCCCGCTGCCCCCGCATGCAGCGTCAAGCCCAGGGCGCGTATCACCTTGAGGATCGTGTCGAAGCCGGGGCTTCTCTCTCCGGATAATGCCCTGTAAAGACTTTCGCGGGACAGGCCGGCATCCCGCGCCACCTGGGACATGCCTTTGGCGCGGGCGATGTCGCCGAGGGCTTTAGCGATGAACGCCGCGTCGCCGTTCGACTCTTCAATGCATGCTTCAAGGTACGCGGCCATTTCCTCCGGAGTACGAAGATGCTCCGCGACATCATATCGAGTCGTCACTACTTTCTTCATAACGTCACCCCTGTATGTTTCTCGCAAGACGCAGGGCTGCTTTGATATCCCTGACCTGCGTCCCTTTGTCACCACCCGCCAGCAGAACCACCACATGAGACCCGAACTGTTTGAAATAGACCCGATAACCCGGTCCGTGATCGATCCTCAGCTCCGAAACACCTTCACCTACCGGTTTCACGTCCCCAGGGTTTCCCGTGGCCAGCCTTTCAATCCGTGCCATAACACGTGCCCGGCCCCGAATATCGTCCAGGCTGTCAAGCCAACCGGCAAACACGTCCGTTTTGCGGATCTCGATCACAACTCTATTGTAGCCTACAGGCTACATATTGTCAACACCTTGCCGCCCTTAGGGGGGACCCACAGGGACGCCCTTTCGATTTTCACATTCTCAGCAACCTCATGGGGGACGGAGGGGGACGTTCCTCCGAAACCAAGTTATCTTTCATAACACCTTAGAATTACTGCAGGACACAGGGGAGGAGGAAGTCGCGCCCGCCGACAGGGACATCCTTTACATTTTCACATTCTAGAAAGACCAGTGACTGCAACAGGTTATACTTGTGTTTGTGCCTTAGGCGTTCCTTCCATTGAAGCCTTTCTTCAACTCGCTGAGCGTGGGGTCTTGTCCCCGGGCAGCTGGTAGTGGAGGATCACGGGACCCGTTGCGGTTTCGGGGAGCGCGGACCGGGCACGGAAGTGCACGGGACCGATGCGTCTGACAGCAGCCACCGGGCAATCCACCAACAAGTTACGTCCGCGGACTACCAGCCTGCATCACGTAATCACCCCTCTCCGCGATGAGCATCGAGCGAGCCGAAATCGCTTAACGGGTGTGATCCGGAGCGTAGCTGCACGGGGACAAGGCCCCGCGCGGACCTCACGTGACGAGTACAGGGGGTCGACAGGGACGCCCTTTCGATTTTCACATTCTCGGCCAGCAGTGGTGTGGCTCCTTGCTCTTTCCCATTCAAGCGGTTGAAGCTGTCTTTCCCCTGGCTGAGCGTGGACTCCGGGATATCTCTGTATGTCTTGTTTTTGGCTTTGACTTGAAACCTGAAACTGTCTCTTGGCGGCTCCGCTCTCAGGCTGCCCGGTTTTTGCCCTCTCTCTTGCCGATCCCTTCCGCGATGAAGGTGAGGACAAGGGTATTGAGGCTTACACCTTCCTGCCTGGCGCGCTTGACCAGCTTGGCATGGAGGGATTTGGGTATCCGCTGGACGAACTTGCCGGACGTCGTGCCCGACACGGGGGCGGGGTAAGGCCGGCCCCACTCCTTCTGGGCCTCCATCCAGCTCTCGAATGCGGCCTTCGCATCCGCGAGGGCCTCTTCCGGGGTTTCCCCGTCAGCCATGCAGCCGGGAAGATCGGGAAAGGTCACAAGAAATCCCCCGCCTTCCGCTTCCTTCAAGGGTCTGATCTCGATTGCGTAATCCTCGAACCTCGGTTTCTTCATATCCTACCCCTTGACCTTGTCGATAAGCTCGACAAAGCGCTTGATGTAGACCGGCTTTATCGGTCTGGCGGCCGGAATCGTCACGGAATCCCTGATGCCGGGAAAGCCGAACACGTAATGACTCCCGCCCTGTGCTCGTATGAGAAGATCATACTTCTTTGCCACCGCCACCACATCCTCAATCCGCCAGTCTCTCGGATTTCTCTTCATTTTCGCCAGCGTCTTCTCCGATGCACCCATTGAGCTATAGTATCAGATATAGTATTATACGTCAAGGGTCGACAGGGACGCCCTTTCGATTTTCACATTCTCGAAAGACCCATAAATATGACACGTTATACTTGCCTCGTGTCTTTAACCCGCAACCCGGAACGGTTCTTTCGTCTTTGCCCTCAGGGGAAGGTCATGTTCTCTGTCAGGAGGGAGGCCATCTTCTTGTCGAGGGTCCAGACTCTTGCGCTAATCGATCCTGCCGCCGTTAGAATGAAGACATCGATGAGTCCGAGGCCTTTGGCGAAAAGTTTCTGTTCCCCCGCGTGAAGCCCGGCTCTTACCCAGAGACCCCGCTCTTCGATCTTTGGGAGGTTGTTCCAGTACTCCGTGATGACTTTGCGCTCGCGCCTCGTCTTTGCACCCTGCAGCAGTTCGCCAAAGACGCATTCAAGGGCGATGACCTGCCTTTCTTCCAGCAGCAAGCCCAGTTCTGTAAGAAAAGGCTCTTTTCCCTTCAGGAACTCGATCCACACGGACGTGTCGGCAATGATCATCGCTTTCTGTTCAGTTCCCGCACCAATCCCGCGCTGTAGCCTTCATGAAACGAGAGGGGCCGCTTCGCCACCTTTGCATTGAGTTCCTTTATCCGCTTCATCTCTATCCACTCTCTCAAGGCTACGATAAGGGAATCGGTAATGTTCTTGCCGCCGCTCGCTTTCCTCACTTCTTCGACCAGTTGATCGGGTATTATCGCCGTCACTTTCATACGATACATGATACGATAGCGCGGATCTTTCGTCACGTCCAGACGGCCGACCTTACGCGAATAGGGGGTCGACAGGGACGTTCTGCATTGCAAATTATCCCTCAACATATTATTCTACTCTCACAACACCGACAACATAAGACAAGATGGCTGTGAAATGTGTCCTATGCGGTGTCACAGGAGAACCGGGATCAAGTTATGCGGGACCATAAACGAAATATACGGATAGGCACGATCGGGGCAATAGTCCTTTGTTTGTTCTGCTTCGAGGTGTTCGCCCAGTCTCCGGCAGATATGGAACAAAAAGCCAGACTCCTCGAACGACAGCTGCAGGGCACACCGGGCATGAGCGAACTCATGGGAACATATGGCGAGGCCATGCAGCTTCTGAATGACGCCACCGGGAAAGCCGCCGCGATGGGCGGTATGCAGAACGTGGCCATCCAGCCGGCTAAAACGCCGGAGAAAGAGATTGAGCGCCGCCGCGAGATCATCAACATGCAGTTCCGCCAGGCAAAGAATATGATGGGTAACCTTCCTGCGGGCACAGAGAAACCGCAGATCCCTGAAGCCGTGCCCATCGAAGGGTACATTGTCGTCAACGGAGGAGAAAAGGAGTTCTTCTCCAATGAAGTGAAGACGGACCTTCTGTACACGATCAAAGAGACATTCGTTGGTAATCTGATCATCCTCAATACCTACGATTCAGCAAGAGGACAGTTTGACAAAGAGAAGGGCTATAGAATTGAATCTCTGTCAACAAAGATCAATGTGCTGGGTGTGTTGGGCAAGAAGTGCGTGCGCAGGACCTATTATGTGCCATCAACCTGCACTGACTGGGCCCGCTTCTATCGCTACGAGATCTCCGAAGGGGAACGTTACCCGCAATTCTATGCCCACGTGGCGAAGGCAAGCCCCGCTGAAGATGGCCGGATCAAAGTCACGGCCGGTGCCCCCAAAGTCACCTTCCTGGGTGATGATGGCAAGACGAACCTGGGAATGGGATGTTTTAATGCCACATGGACGTTGAACAAATCGGAATTCGAACAATTGCTTAAACGAGGGGAGATATCATTGCGCAAGGATATCGGCAGGCCGATGGGACCCTCTCCCGGTTGCCGCCCCGGTTCCATGATGACGCTGTATATCAAAATCAGGAAGGAGCCCGAGGAATGCAAGGATATGAGATCCGTGGAGCTCATGATCGTCAGTCCGGAAGACAAGAGCAGGCATGTCTTCAGTGACGACTCCCCCTTGAACAAACACTCCAACGAACTTACCCTGGAGCTTGAGGCCAGAACGGTGCCGGAGCGCTACGCCGATTCAGTGGAATGGACCATTCCCGAGATGGAAGGCTCCAATCGAACCATTACTCCCGCTTCGACATCATCAACACCAAAGGGAAGAAAATTCACCGTCGTTTATAAAGGGCTGCCCGAGGACAATAACAAATTCGGCGTAAAGACGGTGAAGGCGACCCTGAAGGTGGATTCATGCAAAATAGAGAAAACAAGAGAGGTGCGTTTATTCTATCCCAGGGATGAAAAGAACAACCCCGGGGGAAAGTATCCTAACTGGTATTATTACTGGAAGCAGACCCCGGCGGCAAGGCCGTTCGGACAGAACGTCAAAATTGCGTACCAATGCGAAGGGATTCCGAACGACAAATGTGCCTGCCTCCAGCACGGTGTCATAGGCCAATACAATCCGTATTATTCCGGCTACAAGACCATTAATGTATGCAACCTCAAGACGAACACGTGGGACCCTGATACATTCTATGTAAAACTGCCGGCGGTCAAACGGTCAAAACCGTCAACGCTTTCCGGGAGGGGTTTCCTTGCTTACACGTACATCGATACCTTCGCCATTGATATCATGCATGAGTTTACTCACTTTAATAATTTCCACACCTTTTGGCCCGACGGATGGAAAGAGAGTGAGGACAGCGACAAGGATGATATACCCGACAGGCTTGAGATGGGAATGGGGTTTCTTCCCGGAGTAAAACAGACGTACTGGCAAGATGTCGATCTCGGTGGTGACGAGGAGTTCCTGACATTGGAGGCCACCCACGACTACCAACTGGGGACATACGACAAGTACGACTGGGCAAAACCGGGTAAAAACTGGCCTAAATAGATCCAGGAACGCCCCGCCTCCCGATAAAAACTCCGCCCCTTCCCGCCGACACTCTTGAACGATCATAAGGGATGGGGGCATACGAGATCATGTCTCTATCGCGCCGAAGGCGATGCAGGTGCGGCCACCTCCCGGTCTGCTGCGGCATTCTTACCGGTTATTCCCGGGACTTTTTTCCTGCCCTGCATCATCGACGGAAGGAAGCATCCCGGGAAACGTTGAAGACCTTGGATCTGATGATAGGGAGTCGTCGAGGGATGCACCTCCCCTTCTCCTATCAATTATTTCGCCTCAACCGTCTCGTTAATATTCAGAAAAGTTAAGACAATGTTGGCAAATTCGGTGGGTGCTTCAAATATCAGGCTGTGTGTTGCCTTTTTGAATTGGACCAGCCATGCCCCCGGAATAGCCGAGGCTATCGTCTTTGAGCTTTCAACTCCTACCACGGTATCCGAAGTTCCAACCACGAGCATAACCTGATTGGTAATTAATGGCAGTTTGTCCATGGGAGTCTTCCAATGGACTGTTGCCTCAATTTGTCGCAAAATGATTGGGTCATTTATTCCTTTACCCTTCAAGACCTCGGCAACGCTGCTTCCATCTGTGGAGGTTGCGTGGATGATTGCCTTATTGAACCGTTGCGGATATTCAAGCAACAATTTTTGTGTGATCGTACTCCCCATGGAATACCCAAGTACATTGGCCCTGTTTACTCCAAGGGCGTTAAGAAGGCCAATGACATCATCGGCAAACAGTTTGTACGTGAACGTTGCCTCATTGGTCCTGGTATATCCCATGCCCCGGTTATCCAATATTATCAACTGATATTTCCTTGATAACGCTTCTATCACTTCCTGAGGCCAATGGTCCATTGTCCCGCCCAGCCCCATGATCATAACGAGTGGTTCACCTGAGCCGATCAATTTGTAACCTACCTCTATTCCATTCGCATGAACCTGGTAAATGGCATTGCCTTGCTTGTCCGAGCTAATAATTCTGCCTGATGGTTGTACACCCTGGGCCATTGCGCCGGAGATACCAACGGCCAGCAAAATAAGCAGTGAATAAAACAGGGTAGTGGCTTTTTTCATACGCATTTTCATTCCCTCCTTCGTTGATCAAGCAATTGGGAATACCCGGTCAACTGCACACCCCAAGAAGGCAAATTCCGCTGCGGCACTCCTCTCTCGTCTGACACGGGTCGCCTGGTCCCTTGCCTCCCCGCGGGGGTGGAGGAGTGGCTCCTGTGCGGCCGCCGGTGCAGGTGATCTGGGTGAAGCCGCCGCACCCGCCCCGCCCCGGGACCTTGCAGATCTGGCGGGAGCCAAGAACGAGCGTTGGTGCCATGAAGTTCCAGGCGAAACGCCGGGCCCTCTGGAAGCCGTTGCGCCGGCAGAACTCATCCGCCGCGGGCTGGTTGCATTGCGAACCGAAGTAGAGGCAGCGGTCCACTGCATAGCCGTTGACCCGGGGATTGTTGAAAGTGCGCTCTCCCGGCATGACCCCCGTCTGGCCGCCGCGGCTCTGGCACTCGATGAGCGTGAAGCCGCCGCAGCCGTTACGTCCCGGGACATTGCAGATCTGGCGGGAGCCAAGAACGAGCGTTGGTGCCATGAAGTTCCAGGCGAAACGCCGGGCCCTCTGGAAGCCATTGCGCCGGCAGAACTCATCCGCCGCGGGCTGGTTGCATTGCGAACCGAAGTAGAGGCAGCGGTCCACTGCATAGCCGTTGACCCGGGGATTGTTGAAGACCTGCGTCTGGGCCAGTACCGGTGATATCGACATCAAGGAAAACACCAGCAACAAAAACCATTTCATACGCCCCTCCTTGTCTTATTGAGTCTGCCGTTCAATGCAGTATAATACCATACATGGTATATGTCAGTCCAAGGCTCCACCGTGGAATAAACCTCATTCATTCTACTGTAAAACAGACTACATTCAGACACGTCACACCCCTTCTGCTATCCTTGCGGTCGGGGCGCCCAGGCTGGACACTCTTGAACAATCATACGAGATCATTTTCGGACTCTCCCGGCATCAGGCTCAAGGAACAACCCTCGCCTTGCTGATCCCCCAGGATGATATTCTTCAAATGACGCCCAGGCCATTCGAGCATCTCAAGCCATTCAACGCGGCCCCAATTCTTGATTGCCCTGTTTTTGGTCCCCATTATCCGTTACCCATGCTATAATATGCCATGCTTTTACAAGCTATACCGAAGAGGCTCCGCAATATCATACTTATGATCATTGCCGTCATCTTGATCGGTACGGCGGGGTTCAAGATCATCGGCGGTTCCGAAAAGAGCTTTCTCGATGCCCTGTACATGACGGCCATCACCATCACCACCATCGGGTACGGCGATGTCATCGGCCTTGACAACAAGCCGCTGGGAAAGCTCTTCACAATCGTTTACGTTTTCATCGGGGCCGGTACGGTCGCCTACCTCTTCACAACTCTCGCAGCCTATATAATCGAAGGGGAGTTGAGAAAGGTTTTCAGGAGAAGGAGAATGGATAAGCGTATCTCAAAGATGAAAGACCACTATATCGTTTGTGGAATTGGAATGGTGGGCCTGTACGTTGTGCAGGAACTCTTTTTGACCAAAAGGCCCTTTGTTGCCATTGACAGCGATGGGGGCAAGCTCGATGTTTTCAAGGTCAACAATATAAATGCGGATCTGGTTATCGGTGACGCCACGGAGAACGAGGTGCTCAATCGCGCCATGATAGAGCAAGCGCAGGGCCTCTTCGCAACGACGAACTCCGACAACGACAATATCGTTATTTCCATCACAGCCCGGCAGCTCAACCCTTCCTTAAGGATCGTCGCCCGGTGCAACGATGCCAAGAACATTGATAAGATAAAAAGGGCCGGCGCCGACTCGGTTGTGGCGCTCAATTTCATCGGAGGCCTCAGGATGGCCTCTGAGATGATACGCCCGCATGTAACGTCCTTCCTTGATATGATGCTTCGCGACAAGTATTCGCCGATGCGCGTCGAGGAGATAAAGTTTTCTCCCGAATCACCCTATGTGGGCAGACCCGTAAGTGAGATAGACTTCAAGGCAATCGGCAACATCATGCTCATCTCTGCCCGGAAAACAACGGGGGAGTGGATCTACAACCCCAGTCCGGACACAATCGTGGAACAGGGCATGAGCATAATCGTGATCGCCACACCGGAAGAGAAGGAGCTCCTTGCCGAGCACATATCAGGTGTTACGAGCACAGGTTCCTAAAATATCTTTTACCCGTCCCACTTCCCCGCTTTCGAGACGCACCTTGATCCCGTGAGTGTGGTCGGGGGACTTCGTCAAAATATCCTTTACAACCCCCGTCGTACGCACCCCCGTGCGCTGGTCCTTTTTAAGGACGATGGATACTCTCATTCCCGGTCTTATGTCTGATCGTTTTGTTCCGTTCATCCTAACCTTCCCTCCGCAAACGCGAGATCTCTCACGCCCCGCCTGCGATCATAGTAATAGCTATCCGGCGATACTGCAACTTTTTTGATGGGGCCAGGCCCTGCAATCATACATTGGGAGCGTCGCGCGACAGGGGCTGCGGCTCACCTCCGATGGTGACCATCACGTTACATGGTTGAGGACGCGGGAAAGGATGTGTTGATTTTTCTCCGGCCGGTGGTAGAATGTCTAGGCTCAGGTATCCTCAGCGTTCACATGCTTCGGCCGCGAACGGAAGGGTCCCCGCAGTTTGCCTGTGCGTGGAGTGCAATGATCACGAAGAAGCCCGGTACAAGATTTGCAAACCAAAAACAGGGTGCCGTTGCGGGTGCAGTCGCAGACATCGGTGCCGCCGGAAAGATGAAAAAGACAGATAAGCTTGAACAGAGGATCCGCGAACTTGAGGAGCGTAATAACGACCTCCTCGCGATGATCGAGAATTCCTACGACGCCATGGCGATTGCCGACGGCGAGAGCCGGCTCCTCCTTCTCAATCCCGCATTCGAGAGAATCATGGGCATCAAGAACGCCGACGTCATCGGCCGCAAGATAGAAGAACTTGTCAAAGAGGGTATCTCCGACACCGGGGCGACAATCAAGGTTCTGGAGACGGGCAAAACCCAGACGGTGCTCATCAACACCATCGCCGGAAGACAGGTCCTCAGCACGGGCATGCCCGTCTTCGACAAGGATGGCAGTATCTCGAAGGTCTACTGCAATCTGCGGGACATCACCGAGTTGAACCACCTCAAAGAGAAACATGAGCAGTCACAGAAGCTCGTGTCGAAATATCTTCTTGAGCTTCATGAGGCAAGACGGATGCAGAAGACCCCTTCAGCCTTTGTGGCCCACAGCAAACAGATGAAGCAGGTCATTGAGACCGCTTACCGAATAGCCCGGATCGACACGACGGTGTTGATCCTGGGGGAGTCCGGCGTGGGCAAGGACCTGGTGGCTCGCCTCATCCACGAGGCATCACCAAGGATGGACGCGGGCACCTTTGTAAAGATCAACTGCGGCGCCATACCCGCCGAACTGCTGGAATCGGAGCTCTTTGGCTATGAGGCCGGCGCCTTCACGGGCGCCAGGAAAGACGGCAAGGCGGGATACTTCGAGATCGCCGACAAAGGCACCCTTTTCCTCGACGAGATCGGGGATCTTCCTCTTCGGCTGCAGGTAAAGCTCCTTTCCGTCATCCAGGACCAGGAGGTGACGCGTGTGGGGGGTACAAAACCCAAGAAGGTGGATGCGAGGATCATCGCGGCGACCAACAGGGACGTGGAAAAAATGCTGAAGACCGGTAATTTCAGGGAAGACCTCTATTACCGACTCAACGTCGTCCCCGTTTATATACCCTCCCTCAGGGACCGCCGGGAAGAGATACCCTTCCTGATCAAGCATTATCTCAATGAGTTCAACAATAGATACAACCTCAAGGTGCGGCTGACCCAGGAGGTTGTTGAACGATTGAGCGCCTACAGGTGGCCCGGCAATGTCCGCGAACTGGCGAACCTGGTGGAACAACTTGTTGTGCTCGCCAATGAAGACCTGGTGACGCTCGAGCACCTTCCGAAGAGATTTGTCGGGTCGGAACAGGGTGACCTTGATGAGATGCACGAACTGAGGTCTCTTGACGTGGCGCTGAAAGAGCTTGAGATAAAGCTGATCAAGACGGCCCTCAACAAGTCACAATCCAACGAAGAGGCAGCCCATAAGCTAGGTATCAGCCTCTCGACCCTTGCGAGACGCCTCAGGCAATTCAAAAGTGACAGTCATTCCTGACACCCTCTCACCAGTATAACATCATTGAGTAAAATAGACTTCTTCCCCGGATTCCCCTGTCAAATGTGACATGCCGTGAGCGGTTTGCACGCTTATGGGAGTCTATCGGCTTCCTATAAGGCTGAAATAACTCAATTATTTGCGCTGGCATCTGACTTGCACAATGTCATTTATGTCAATAAACCACTCAAGGGGGTAGCGAATGAAAAAGTTATTGTTGTCGTGTCTCGTTCTTATGGTCTTTGTTTCCTTCGTCGTTGCCGGTCCCGCATCGGCCAAGGAGCCTATCAAGATAGGCGGCATCTTTTCCCTGACGGGCTACCTGTCATGGCTCGGGGAATACAAGAAAAAGGCTGCGGAACTCAAGGTTGAAATGATCAACGAGGCCGGCGGCGTGAACGGCCAGCAACTGGTGCTCATATCCTACGATGACAATTCTTCTCCCGAGCAGGCATCGAAGGTGGCCCAGAGGCTCATATCCAAGGATCGGGTCGTCGCCATGGCGGGGACCGCTTCCGTTCCGCTCTCCGGTGCGGTGGCATCCATGGCTAACCGCTACAAGATACCCACAATCATCAATTCCGGCTATGCAGTGGACACCAGCAAGGATCCCTATCTCTTCAACACATCCCACAAGACCGACTTCGCCGTCATCACGGCGTACAAGGTGTTCAAGAGGAAAGGTATCAAAAAGCTGGCGCTCCTCATGCCCATAGGCCCTCTCGGCGAGATCGGCGGGACGGCGGCGCGGAAATATGCCGCAGACTACGGTATCACGATCGTGGGTGAAGAAAGGTTCGATGTCAAGGCTGCGGACGTCACGGCGCAGCTTGCCAAGATACGCAATATGAACCCGCAGGCCATATTTGCCTTCGTCACCGGCGAGCCGGCGGCACTCATAGGCAGGAACATGGATCAGCTCAGTTTCAAGATCCCTCTGCTCGTCTCCCACGGCAACGCGAACCCGGGGTTCCTGAAGCTTGTCTCCAACGTGCGTACCGAAATGCTTGTCCCCTCCGGGAAGGTCATGAAACCCGAGGCACTGCCCGACAGCGACCCTACGAAGAAGGTCATCGTGGAGTTCAACAAGAGACACATCGCAAAGTATAAGGAACCGGCAAATTACTTTTCCGCCGAGCTTGCCGACGCCATCGATCTCATCGCCGAGGGGCTGCGCGCCAGCGGTAAAGCCGATCCTGTAAAGCTGCGCGACGCCATCGAAAGCATCAAGAACTTTACCGCAATGCAGGGCATTTACACATTCACGCCCAAAGACCATCACGGCACCAGGCCGGACGATATGATCCTTCTAACCGTCAAGGCCGGAAAATGGGAAGTTCCCAGGTAAATGAACCTGAGGGAACCTAGACCGGTAAGGAGAAACTTGTGAGCGATATATCCTATCTCATCCAGTTCCTGTTCAGCGGCATAACGGTCGGCAGTGTCTACGCGCTGATAGCGGTGAGCCTCGTCATCGTTTACAAGGTGTCCCAGCTCATCTGCTTTGCCCAGGGCGAGTTCTTCGTCTTCGGGGCGCTTACGATGACGACCTTGGTTTCAAAAGGGGTCCCGGTCCCCCTGGCGTTTTTCCTCTCCATCATAATAGCAATGGTCCTGGGGGCACTTATCCAGCAGGTCCTCATCCGGCCGATGAAAAATGCCTCCGTGGGCGCCCTCATCGTCATGACCATCGCAATATCCCTTGCCCTTCGGGGCCTGGCATTGCTTATCTGGGGGAGGGAATCACATATCCTCCCCCCATTTTCCCGGGGAGAACCGATCCAGATACTCGGTGCCGCCCTCCAGATACAGATACTCTGGATCGTCGGAATAACGGCGGTCGTCCTCTTCCTCATATGGTTCTTCTTTGAGAAGACCCCGGCGGGCATAGCCATGCGCGCCTGCGCCGAGAACCCCTACGGCGCGAGCCTCATGGGCATCAACACCCAGAAGACCACCCTCTTCGCCTGGGCATGGGGTTCCGGTATCGGGGCCCTGGCCGGAATGGCCGTCGCCCCCTTGCTGTTTGTACAGTATACGAGCGGGATCATGCCCATGGTAAAGGGCTTCATCGCCATGTCCATAGGCGGCCTGGGGAGCATCGTAGGGTCCGTCATAGCGGGGCTGCTCCTCGGCCTTGTGGAGTCATACACCATAGGCCTGATATCGTCAAAATTTTCCGACACCATTGTTTTTGGCCTGCTGATCGCGGTGCTGGTGTTAAGGCCCAACGGCCTCTTCAGCAGGTCCTAGGAAGGTACGATGAACGCGTTGAAACGTCACTGGTGGTTGATACTCCTCGCTGTCATAGTTGTCTATCCCCTCATCGGAGAGTCATCGCCCTATAAGAGCGGGCTTCTCATTTTCGCGGGGATCTACATCATTCTCGCCGTCGGCCTTGACCTCCTCATGGGATATACGGGGCAGATATCGGTGGGCCACGCGGCCTTCTTCGCCGTCGGCGCTTACACGTCGGGGATCCTCACGGCGAAATACGGTTTCTCGCCCGCTGCCGCCATGGGAGTAGGCATAGTCTTCAGCGCAACGCTCGCGTTCCTGACGGGGCGCCCCGTGCTCGCGCTGAAAGAATATTATCTGGCGATGGCAACCCTTGCCTTTAACGAGATCGTCATCACCCTTATCATCGGATTCGAAGGGTTGACGGGCGGAGCCTCGGGCCTTCGCGATATACCACCTTTCACCATCTTCGGTTTTTCGCTCCTTGATCATCTTCACTATTACTATTTCGTCTGGGCCGTCGTGGTCCTCGTCATCGCGAGCAGCATAGCCGTGGTCCGGTCTCCCTTCGGGCGCGCCCTTGTCGCCATCCATTCCGATGAGGAGGCCGCGCGCTCCTTTGGCGTAGACTGCGCAAAGTACAAAACACGCGCCTACATGCTGGCCGCGGTTTACGCGTCGATAGCGGGATCTCTTTTCGCGCACTACATGGGGTTCATAGCCCCCGACGACTTCGGCATACTCACCTCCATAAACCTGCTCGTCATGCTTTTTCTTGGCGGCGTCGGAACGATATTCGGCCCCGCGCTGGGTGCCCTCTTCCTAAAATTGCTGCCCGAAATCACCTATGCTTTGCAGGATTATGAACTCCTCATTAACGGGATCATCCTCATCGTAGTACTCGTCTTCTTTCCCAAGGGCCTCTTTGGAATATTCACGGCCCTCCGGAACAAGATCATTCCACGGATGGGTAGATAAATGGAACAGAACCGGAACATATTGACTATCAGCGGAGTGACAAAGACCTTCGACGGCGTCAGGGCCCTCGATGACGTGAGCTTCGCCGTTAGAGCGGGCGAGATCAAGGCGCTCATCGGCCCCAACGGCGCCGGTAAGACCACTTTGCTCAATGCCGTCAGCGGGCTCAACCCCCCCACGAAGGGCTCCATACTCTTCGAGGACCGCAATGTCGTCGGATCAAGGACCGACCAGATCGCGTCCCTCGGCATGTCTCGCACATTCCAGCTCATCCGGCTTTTCACCATCAATAACGCCACCGTTCTCGACAACGTCCTCCTCGGGGCGCACATGCACCTTAAGCCAACACTCCTCGGGACCATCTTTCTGCGAAAGCGGATAAAGAAACAGGAGAAGGAAGCAACACAGAAAGCCATGGATCTCTTGAAGCTGGTCGGTCTTGAAAAGGAGGCTTCAGCCATGCCTGCCGCCCTGTCCTTTGGCAACCAGCGCCTTCTGGAACTTGCCCGGGCGCTCATGACCGGTCCAAAACTGCTTCTTCTCGACGAACCCGCATCGGGACTCAACGACACCGAGGTGGAAGAGTTCATAAAACTTCTCATGATGATCAAGCAACAGGGCATCACCGTCCTCATCGTGGAGCACAACATGAAACTGGTCATGAATATCGCCGACGACATCATCGTCCTCGATTTCGGAAAGAAACTGGCGGAGGGTTCGCCTTCGGCCATCTGTGCAAATCCTCAGGTCATCGAGGCATATCTGGGCGCCCAGGACAAAGAATGCGGGGTGACCCAATGATCCTCAAAGCCGACAACCTTTCAGCCGGATATGCTCGCATACAGGTCCTCAAGGAGATCAGCCTGGAAGTGAAAAAGGGCGAGATCGTCTGCCTTGTGGGGGCTAACGGTGCCGGAAAATCAACCCTTCTCAAGGTCGTATCCGGTGTGATACCCCCGATCTCCGGCAGCTTTTCCTTTGATGGGCAGGACGTAACGGGCCGCAAACCGAATCAGCTCGTAAGAATAGGACTCTGCCATGTCCCGGAAGGACGCCAGATCTTCGGCTCCCTCACGGTGAAACAGAACCTTTTCCTCGGGGCCTACGTCAACCCGGCGAAGAAAGACCGACTCGACGACCTGCTTGAATCCGTCTTTGCGCTGTTCCCAAAACTCAAGGAGCGCCTGGCCCAGAAGGCGGGAACCATGAGCGGCGGGGAGCAGCAGATGCTTGCCATAGGGAGGGGGCTCATGTCCCAGCCCAAACTGCTTCTTCTTGACGAACCTTCCCTGGGCCTGGCCCCGCTGGTTGTGGAGGCCATACTGGGGACCATCGGGGAGCTTCGCAGCCGCGGTATTTCCATCCTCCTCGTTGAACAGAACGTCAACGCGGCCCTTCACATATCGGACCGCGCATACGTGCTGGAAACGGGGAGGATCGTACTCACGGGAGAGGCCACAAACCTGCTGAAGAATGAAGAAGTGAAGAAATGCTATCTGGGTATGTAAGGCACAGTAAATATCACGGGAGGTAACAAACTCATGCTTATAGGCGATCTTTCCACCCAATGCGCGCGCCGGTATCCCGACAAAACGGCTTTGATATCCGAAGAGAACAGGCTGACATATGGAGAATTCAACAAACGGGTGAACTCCCTGGCGGATTCACTGACAAAACTGGGGCTCACCGCCGGTGACAAGGTGGCCGTGCTCAGCCGCAACAACATCGAGATGTTCGAGATATGTTTCGCAGCCGCCAAGATGGGAATGGTCTGGGTCCCCGTCAACTTCCGCCTCGTCCCCTCGGAATTGAAATTCGTCCTCAACGACGCCGAGATCGGTATCCTCTTTGTGGGTGATACCTTCAAGGACCAGGTCGAGGCCATCCGAAGCGAGATCACCGTGCCCCACATTGTGGACATCGGCGGGCCATACGAGCAGATGATACGGTCAGGCTCACCGGCAGAACCGGTCTGCATTGTCAAACCCGACGACCTCTTTGCCATTTTCTACACGAGCGGCACCACGGGCGGCCCCAAGGGCGTCATGCTCACCCACGACAATTTCCTCTCCGCCGTGATAAACCACACCATCGCATACAAGCTCGGGCCTTCCGATGTCAGTCTTCACGTCCAGCCCTGTTACCACACGATGGAAGCATCCATGGTGATCTGCCATTTCTACGTGGGAGGCACGAACGTGATGGTGACCAATTTCAATGGCCACGAATTCTGGAAGATCGTGGAAAAAGAGAAGATCACCAACATCACCCTCGTCTATACCGGCCTCGTCGACATCCTCGACGCCTACAAGGAGGGCGGATACAAGCTGGGTACCCTGAAAAGTTATTCCGTCGGAGGACAGACCACCCCCGTGCCCATCCTGAAACGGGCGGTGGAGGTGCTGGGCCCTGACATCATCTTTGTCGTCTACGGGCTTACCGAGGCATCACCGCTGGTCGCCTACCTCCCCAAGGAGGATTATTCGCTGGAGGGCGAGGGCCTGAAGCGTCTCGGCTCCGTGGGCAAGGAATTGTTCAGCTGTCACGTCCGGGTCGTCGACAACGACGATAACGACGTGAAGCCCGGCGAGGTGGGTGAGATCATCGCCCGCGGCCCCAACGTGATGAAGGGCTACTGGAAGCGGCCCGAGGAAACGAAGGAAGCATTGAGGGACGGCTGGCTCCATACGGGCGACATGGGGATGGTCGATGAAGAGGGATACATATATGTCATCGACCGCAAGAAGGACCTCATCATCAGCGGCGGTGAGAACATCTCTCCCCACGAGATCGAAGACGCCCTTCACCTCCATCCCGCAGTTCATGAATGCGCGGCCATAGGTATACCGGACGAACGATGGGGCGAACAGGTCAAGGCCGTGGTCGTCCTGGCAAAGAACATGAATATAACGGAAAAAGAGCTCATCGACTTCTGCGCAAAACACCTGGCCCGGTACAAACTGCCAAGGACCATCGATTTCGTCGACGCCCTCCCCAAGGACCCTGTCGGTAAGATACAGAAAAAGGTCCTTCGGGAACACTATTCGAAGTAAAGGAGGCTCTATGGCCATTCCCAGTCTGGACCTTATGGATCAAAAACAAAAAGATGCCTTTCTTGAACTTGTGCTGTGGCATTACAAGGCGGTCGACGGATTCTGGTTCCTTCATGTATCCGGGGCATTCGGCCAGGCCGCCGCTGAGAATGTTGTTGAAAAGGTATGGGAGGACGCCTCGCGTCTTGCCTCGCGGGAGATCGTAAAGCGTTTTGATATCAAGGAAAAAGGGCTCAAGGGCTTCGCCCGCGCCATCGCCCTCTTCCCCATGGCAACGCTTGTCGGATACGATATAACACCGGAATATGGCGCCCTCACGATATCCGTGCCCCATTGCAGCGCCCAGGAGGCGCGCCTGAAACACGGTCTCGGGGAATTCAAATGCAAAGAAATGCACCGCAGGCTCTTCGAGGCATTCGCGAAAGAGATAGATCCTTCGATACAGACGCAGTGCATCCATGCACCCCCCGATCCACACCCGGCCGACATGTTCTGCAAATGGCGCTTCACCATTTAGAAGCCCCCCCGATCATGTGATGACCCGGCCTTTGAACTGTCATCCAATTCTTTGTATTCCCGAGGAATTTATGATAGGTTCCAGAATCATCTCAAGGGGAGGAGAAGCATCATCCGCTCCGTCACCCTTTTGGATACGCAATGCAGAACAAGCTCTGGTCGAAAGAATTCACAGCTATAATCTCGGCGACTTTACTCATGGCGTGGGCGTTCTATGCGCTTATGCCGACACTGCCCATCTACCTCATCGGAAATCTGGGTATGACCCAGGGAAACGTGGGGATGATAATGGCTGCATTTTCAATCCCGGCTATCCTCATTCGTCCGCTTGCAGGCCATATTCTCGACAATCATCCCCGGTTTCTGGTGCTCATTCTCTCCCTCATCCTTTCGACGGCTGGATATGGCTTCTATCCCCTGGTCACCGGGGTGGCCGCAATGGTTTTCCTGAGACTCGTCCACGGCGCCATCTGGGGGATATGTTCTTCGGCGAACGCAACCATCGTCGCTGATACCGTACCTTCCATGCGGTTGGGCGAAGGGATAGGCATCTTTGCCCTGTGCATCCCGGTGGGAATGACCATCGGCCCCATGTTCGGTGTTGAGGTGTTGGAAAGGTACGGTCCTGAGGCGATGTTCCTTTCCCTTCTCTGCGTTTCTCTCCTTTCGGTTATCATAATCACTTTTTCGAGAACACCATCGAAGACGATCGTGAAAACGAGACTCTCGTTCAGGAACCTCCTCCACAAGAAATCCCTTCTCTTTTCATCATGTATGTTCTTCATCATGATCGCCTACGGGGCCGTAATCATCTTTGTCGGCATCTATGCCGGACAGAGAGGTTTCTCCAACGTCACCGCATTCTTTCTGTGCTTTTCGGCATCCATCTTTTTTTCGAGGCTCTTCCTTGGCAGGCTCTTCGACAAAGGATATTTCGTCTCGCTGGTCCTTTCCGGCCTCATATTGACCGCGGCCGGCATATCATTACTCGGGCTTGCGCCTGGTCCAAGCCACTTTCTCGCAGCGGGGGTCTTCAGCGGCTTTGGTTTCGGCATACTAATGCCGACATGCCAGGCCGCCGTCAACAACCTCGCGGACCACCGCGAAAGAGGGGCGGCAAATTCCACGTACCTCGCCTCCTACGATCTTGGAGTGAGCGTCGGTTCCCTTCTTATCGGTTTTCTTGCCGATGACATCCCTCTCGGCAGGATCTACGTATACTGTTCCTTTCTGGTCCTGCTGTCAGCGGCCATATTCGTGTTTGCGGCTATCCCGCATTATCGCCGCCACACGTCCGGCGGGCGCCGGCAAGACGCGGGGGCTGCCTGAGACAAGCCGGGACAGGGACGAGATATGTCCTTCAACCTCAGGTCACGTGCGTCTTCCCTGCCTTGCGATCTCGGTCATGGCCTCCAGGGTTCTGTCTATATCTTCGCCGCTGTTGAAAGGTCCGATGCTGAAACGGATGCTGCCGGAGGGAAAGGTGCCGAGGGTCTCGTGAACAAGCGGGGCGCAGTGGAGCCCTACCCTGACTGCTATATTGAAGTCGCCGTCCAGAATGGCCCCCACATCATCGGGGTCCATGCCCCGAACATTGGCCGTCAGGAGCCCGACGTGGCGGGAGAGGTCCTGTGCACCGTACAGTTCAATCCCGTCGACTGAAGCCAACCCGTCGCGAAGCTTCTTCAGCAGTTCCATTTCGCCGGTATGAATCGTTTCCATTCCAACGTCTTGAAGAAACTCAAGGCCTTCAGAAAGGCCGATAATACCCATGAGGTTAAGGGTGCCTGCTTCCAGCCTGTAGGGAAAGTCCCCCGTGTGAACCGGGTTTGCCGAATCGACACCTGTGCCGCCGAAACGGGAAGGTTCTATTTCATCCATCTGTCGACCGAGCACCAGGCCGCCTATGCCCGTCGGGGCAAGCATTGATTTGTGACCTGTGAAAACAAGTCCCGCCACCCCCCAGACCTCCATATCGATCGGTATGGCGCCGGCGCTCTGGGCGGCATCGACGAGGAGCGGCACACCGACTTCGGCGCAGCGCCCGCTTATTTCCCGAATGGGCTGGATGGTACCCAGAACGTTGGACGCATGGGTGATCACGACAAGCTTCGTGTTGGGCCGAATGGCCGCGGCTATGTCACGGGGATCGACAAAGCCCTTCCCGTCGAAGGGAACAAGGTCGTACTCTATGACGCCCTTGCGGCGCAGATGATAAAGCGGTCTAAGGACGGAGTTGTGCTCGAGCCTGGTGGACACCACGTGGTCCCCCGGATGGAGCAGACCCTGCAGGGCAATATTCAGCGCGTCGGTGGCATTCGCGGTAAAGATGACCCTGTCGGGGTCCGGGGAGCCGAAGAAGCGGGCCGTTCTGCGTCTTGTGTCCCCGACGAATTCCTCTGCCTCGGCGGCACGGTCGTAGCTTCCCCTGCCGGGGGATACACCTATCCTGCCATAGGTTTCCACCATCTTCCCCAGGACCGATGCCGGCTTGGGAAAGGTCGTCGCCGCGTTGTCCAGATAGATAAATTTCGACATATCCTCTCTCATGTGCATGATCTCGGATTGGGCAGGCCCGCTATCCGTCGGGCACCCTTGCGGATCCCTCCGGGGAAAAGGGCCTCGAGGTCCATGAGACTCATCCCGAGACCCGCCTTCAGATCGCGGTTCATGGGAGCACGGCCGTGATAGGCATAGTAGGCGCGCAAGAAACGGATGACACTCCACTGCGCATCATCGATCCCGTCGATGCCGGATTCCAATGCCAGGGCCCGGCCCACCTCCTCCGTCCAGTCTTCGGGATCCCACAGAAACCCTTCATTATCAAAAAGAATCTCCCTCCCCGCAATAACGCGAGGCCTCTGCTGAAAATCCCCTGTTCTCTGGCCGGGCTCGGAAGGATAATTCATCAAATCGTGCCTGGTTTCATACCTTCGTCAACCACTAATTGCGCCATCGTGCCGACCAACTCATCACCCGTCATCCATTCAAACCATCACTCAGCCTTCGCCCCCAAGCTATTAAAGCGACTCAAGTCGTCTTCCGGGCCAGCCCTGCCCTTATCTTATCCGGTGTTGCAGGCAGATCATGGATCCTTACACCGCACGCGTCATATATGGCGTTGATCACCGCCGGCGCGGTGCAGACCATCGTCATTTCTCCTATTCCCACGGCTCCCAGGGGGCCCTTTGCCCGGGGGGTCTCGT
This sequence comes from Syntrophorhabdaceae bacterium, assembly GCA_028698615.1. Classification (NCBI taxonomy): domain Bacteria; kingdom Pseudomonadati; phylum Thermodesulfobacteriota; class Syntrophorhabdia; order Syntrophorhabdales; family Syntrophorhabdaceae; species Syntrophorhabdaceae bacterium. The sequence goes on along the minus strand of JAQVWF010000007.1, from coordinate 64,506 downwards.
TGATTATCACATCCATGTCGAAGGCGGTCTTCATTGTCGGGAACTTGAAGGTGATCCAATCCTTCGTTTCACCGTGGATGTATTCCTCTCTGAGTGCAAACCCCACGCCCTGGTCCATGCCGCCATGCAGCTGGCCTTCGAGGTTGTGGGGATTTATCACCGTACCGGGATCGACCGCTGTCGTCATCCTGATGACCCGGACCTCGCCGGTGGCCGTATCGACCTCCACCTCCGCCAGTTGAATGGCATGGACCCGGGATTCGAAGGAAAGTCCCTGGCCGGTTTCGGGATCGAGGATGGCCTCTTTGCCTGCAGCCATTTTGGAGCCCAGATAATGGGTGGGCTTGCCGGCCTTCCTGAGCCCTTCACAGGTATCGGCACCCGCCTCCCTCATCGCCTTCTGGAGCTGTTCGATGGCGAGCACGAGGGAGCCGCCGGCCATGTATGTCATCCTGCTTCCCGCCGCGGGACCCATTCCCGTCGTGCGGTCGGTATCGCGGGTGACAAGGCGGACCTTCCCGAGCGGTATGCCGGTGAGATGGGAAGCGATCTGGGTGAGCATGGAATCGTTGCCTTCGCCGGGATCCGCGACGGCCGCGAAGATCGTCAAACCATTGTCGGGATCAAGCTCAACGACGACCCTGCCGATGTCTGCGGGACCTCCGATACCGAAAGCATGGGAGGCTATGCCCACGCCGCGTTTTATCGGACCCTTCTTCATGGAGGCCGCTTCTCTTCTTGCCCGTTCGTATGTCGGTCTGATGGCGTCACAGAGCTCCGGAAAGGGCCATTCCTCGTACACCATTCCCGTGGAGACGCTCTGTCCGGGCAGAAGGGAGTTGATCCGCCGAAACGCGAGAGGGTCCATGCCGATCTTTTCGGCGAGCATGTCCATGGCGCACTCCAGCGCAAAGGTGACCTGCGGCGGCCCCGCTCCCCGGGCGGCGCCGCCTGCCGGATTATTGGTATACACCAGCCGCGCCAGAGCATCGACGTTGGGTATGTTGTAGGATCCGGAAAGCATCCATAGCGCTCGTTTTATAACGGTCATGCCGATTATCTGGTATGCCCCGTTATCGACGATGAAGTCTATCGCGAAGGCGGTCAGTCTTCCATCCGCCCCGCAGCCTAGCTTGACCCTCATCGCAAAAGCATGTCGCTTGCTGCTCATGATCATCGACTCCGCAAGGCCGGGGATGTATCGCACGGGACGCCTGAAATGAAGGGCCGCCGCTCCCGAAATGGCCTCGGAGGTCATTGCTAGCTTTTGCCCGAAGTTCCCGCCCGAGAACGCCTCCTCATATCGCACGTTCTCGTAGCCGAGGGCCTCCTGCAGGTCGGCCATGTGGAGATGAATGTTTATGCTTCGCCCGACGACGACAAGCTGCACGTCCTCCCCCCGGCCTTCCATATACGCGACGGTCGCTTCAGGCTCAAGGGGGGCCTGATGGTTGATGTGCGTCGAGAAATCCGCCTCTACGACGGTCGCGGACCCTTCAAGCGCCGCCCCGGCATCGCCCTTTATCTGCGGCTGGACGAAGCAGAGGTTCGGCCATTCGGCATGGACCCGGACGGCGTCGTCCATCATCGCTTCTATCGGCGAACTGAGAATGGGCACGGGATCATAGACGATCTTCACGGCCGCGGCGGCGGCGAGGGCCTGCTTTTTGGTGCGGGCGGCCACGATCGCTATGGCGTCTCCCAGGCAATGGATCTTGTCTTCCGCCAGAATGGGCTGGTCGGCAAGGAGGATCTTGATCCTGTTCGTCCCTTTTATGTCCCGGGCGGTCATAACCCCGACAACCCCCGGCATTTTCGCGGCTTCTGACGTATCAACGGACACGATCCGGGCATGGTGCTCGGAGCTCCGCGTAACCGCCAGTTCGAGGGGATCCTCAAGGCGGATGTCGGCCGAAAACCGAGCGAGCCCGCACGCTTTCAGCATGGCTGAGGGACGGGGATGGGAAACCCCGATCTTCGGGCCAATCGGATCGGGCCTCACCGCATCCGGTGTTGTCTCTCCCCGAATGAACCGGCCGGCAAGCTTCACCGCGTCGATTATCTTCACGTATCCCGTGCACCGGCAGAGATTGCGCTCCAGTGCCTTCCTTATTTCGGCATCATCCGGGTCGGGGTTCCTGTCCAGCAGGGCTTTCGTGGCCATGATCATGCCGGGGGTGCAGAACCCGCACTGTATGGCCCCGGAAAGAACATAGGCCTCCTGGATCAGGTGGGGATTATCGGGGGTGCCCAGGCCTTCCACGGTGATCACATCGGCGCCGTCAAGCTTTATCATCTTCTGCAGGCATGACGGAACCGCCCTTCCGTTGACGATGACCGTGCACGCTCCGCACTGCCCTTTCCGGTCGCAGGACTGCTTGGCCCCCGTCAGCCGGAGATCATCCCTCAGCACATCGAGAAGCACACGATCGGGCTCTGCCGCGAACTGCCGCCAGACCCCGTTTATCCTCACCCGCACCCTGTTCATCCGCTTGTCCTTTCCTCGCTTCCCCTGTTCAACCCTTCATTTTCTTAACCTTGGACCTGGAACCTGGAACCTGGAACTTTTTTCGATGTCCTTCAGGTATTTCTTCGCGGCGAGCCTGACGGAAAAGAACACTTTGGTGCCCAGGATGGGTCTTTTGACATCCTTCACGAACATCTCCCCCACCTCGTTGTCGAAGGTGAGTCTTTTGCCAAAGCTCCTTATGATGAAGCGATCGGCGATCTTTGATGTGAAGAAGATCCCTTCGCCGCTGTGAAATGCCGGCGCCGTCGTCTCCTTTCCCTTAAGCAGGTCCTGGATCGCCTCCATGATCGACGCGAGGCCTTTCTTCTTCATGATATTGTTGAAGATCCCTATCCCCCTGTCGGATATGTCGAAAGACAGGCGCATCACATCTCTGGAAACAACAATGTCGACCATCTCCGAACCGGAATGTTCTATCGCGTTGTTGAGGATCTCCGTGAAGGCGTATGTGAATACCTCCGCGATGTTCGAGGAAATACCATCGTAGAGCTTTTCCTCCCTCTTTATACCTTCCAGAACGGCGTCTTCCCTCAGGCCCGTCTTGCGCAACATGCGATGGAGCCTGACCGTTTCCCCCTGGGCCTTCCCGGCCCCCCGGCCGGACGCCCCGGATGCCACATAGTGCGCCCGGTTGGCCTTGCCGACGAGTGCGATCTTGCCTTCCTCAACAAGCTCCCTGAGAAATCTGTGGACGTAGGGCCGGGAAAAACCGGTCTCCCTCATAACATCGGTTGCCTTGATCCTGCCCTTCTCGTTGAGACCCGCAAGGATGAGTTTCTTTATATCCACCGATCCTCCATTGTTAACAACTTTATTATACTCCATAATGTCTTAGTTGTTAACAAGTTATTAACCGCCTATGCCCCCATTTTCTCTGGATACAGGGTACACCGGTCATTGTGTATCGTACTGGACGGTTGCGGCAGTCTCTCGAAAGATGGTAGAATCGGACTGAAACGAAAGGGGCTGTTTTGAGTCCCGTTTTCCCGTGATCGACGGAGGTCAAAGCATCGTGAGGTTCCTTCGGTTCGCTGCAGTCTTCTTTCCCGCCGTCATAACCGCAATGATGCTTCTTCCGAACTCGTTGCCGGGCCAGTCCGGCGAAGATACCTCAACACTTACCGCACAGATAGATCAGCTCAAGAAGGAAGGAAGGTTTCAGGAGGCCATCCCTCTCGCGGTTCGGCTTCTTGCTGTCAATGAATCGATTCATGGTCCGGATGATCCCAATATTGCGGCGGCGGCGAGCAACCTCGCTAACCTCTATCGGGTGACGGGACGCTTCACCGAGGCGGAGCCTCTCTTCAGGCGCGCCCTCGCCATACAGGAAAGGGCCCCCCGCGGTCCAGACCGTCCCCCCGTTGCCCAGATCCTCATGTTCCTCGCCAGGATATACAACCAGACGGGACGCTTCACGGAGGCGGAACCCCTCCTCGAACGCGCCCTGGAGATCCGTCAGAGAGCCGGGATACGCCGTCCTGAGGCCATCGCCTTCAATCTGGTCCTGCTGGCCGAAGCCTATCACCACAACGGTCGCCAGGCCGAATCGGAGACCTTGATAAAGAGAGCCTTGGAGATATGGGACAGAAACCAGGATCTCCCTCCCGAAGCGATCACGTTCTCCCTCACCCTCATAGCCAAGCTCTATCGCGAAAGCGGCCGCTACGCCGAGGCGGAGCCTCTTATCAAACGCTCTCTTGAGATATGCGAAGGATCCCTCGGCGCAAACCATCCCAATGTCGCCTTCGGTCTCACCAATCTGGCCATCGTCTATCGAAACACCGGCCGGTATACCGAGATGGAGTCCCTCTATAAGCGCGCCCTCGCTATCTGGGAAAAAAGCCTCGGCGAAAACCACCCTGCCGTGAGCGTGGCCCTCAACAACCTCGGTTTTTACTATGGGGCCCACGACAAGCATCCCGAGGCCCATGCTTCCTTCAAAAGGTCGCTGGATATTCAGGATTCGCTCCGTGAGTCCATCTTCACGCTTCTTACGGAAAAGCAGAAACTCTCCTATATGAAAACACAGGAACTGGGCATCTATGGATATGTGAGCCATGCCCTCAGCCTCCCCCCGCGCGGCAGTCAAACCGCCGTCATCGATGTTTTCAACGCCTGGCTGAGATGGAAGGGTTCCGTCATGGAGGCCCAGGGACGCTATATGGACGCATTGAGCGCTTCCGATGACCCAAAGGTGCGAGCGACATTCAACGAGTTGACAGCGGTGAACAGGGATATTGCCCGGCTCCAATTGGCCGGACCCGGAAAGATGGCGCCTGAGGAATATGCGGGGAAGATGTCTGAACTGCAAGAGAAAAAGGGGTCTATCGAACCGGAGCTTATGGCCGGGAGCATGGACTTCATGCTGCAGAAGAAAGCACGGACAGCGGATATCAAGACCCTGTCATCAACTCTTTCCCGCGACACGGTCTACCTCGACTACGCGAAGGTCACCCTCTTCGACTTCAGGAAGAAACAGTGGGCAGAGCCCCACTATCTGCTCTTCCTTTTCATTCCGGGAGATGCCGATGAGATCCGGCTCCTGGATATGGGCGCAAGTGAACGGGTGGACAGGCACATACGTGCATACCTCGGGGAGATGGCAAGGGCAAAGTCCGAAGGTGCCCTGCCGAGTGAAAAAGAACTTAAGGTCCAGGCATCGATCCTGTATGATCTTCTGATCAAACCCGTCGAGCTTTCCATAAAGGGGAAAGGACGCCTCCTTATAAGCCCCGACGGGAACCTCAACCTCATCCCCTTTGAAACCCTGATGAATTCCACCGGTTCCTATCTCATAGAGGACTTTCTCATCAGCTACGTCGGTGCCGGAAGGGACATGGTCAAGTTCGCAAGACCTTCCCTCAGCGGCGGGGAATCGCTGATAATGGCCGACCCCGACTATGACCTGGGGCAGAAAGAGATGGACAGGACAAAGGCATCCGCCAATGTCAGGACGGCTTCGATAAGGGGCCACATCTCACGGGATGCGAGCGGCATGCGTTTCCATCGCCTTCCCGACACGAAGCAGGAGGCGGACGCCATCGAAAAGATCCTGCGGAACAAGTTCGGACAGAAGGTATCGAACCAGCAGAACAGGAAGGCGATGGAATACATCCTTTTCGGCATGTCGTCCCCCAGGATCCTTCACCTCGCTACTCACGGGTACTTTCTCACTGAAGAAGAGACGAAGCGGCCCGAACAGATACCGGAGTTCTCATCAACGGGCAATCCTTTGCAGGACCTTCCCGACACTATCGAGAACCCCATGCTGCGCTCGGGAATAGTCCTCGCCGGAGCCAATACTTCACTTCAGGAGGGCCGGGACGAAGGGATGGTCACGGCTGAGAAAGTCCTCGGGCTCGATCTCAAAGGCACGGACCTTGTAGTCCTGTCCGCCTGCCAGACGGGTGTCGGGGATATCCAAGGCGGGGAGGGTGTGTTCGGCCTCAAGAGGGCCTTCATCCTTTCAGGGGCAAAAACCCTCGTCATGAGCCTCTGGAGCGTCCCTTCCCGGGAGACGGTGGACCTCATGACCACTTTCTACACGCTTCTTTCAGAGGGAAAGACCCCGTCCCAGGCCTTAAGACAGTCCAAGCTGGCCTTGATGAAGCAAAAGCCCCATCCTTTTTTCTGGGGGGCCTTCGTCTTGACAGGCTCACCCTAGCTTAGCATCCATCGTCCCTTGCCCACACCCCCTTCCTGGTCCCCGGCTTTGCCGGGGCTGCAAAGCAAAAAAAGACCCGGGGGCGTCGTCCCCTGCCCTCTGTGCCAGGTGCTCCACGATGCATGATGGGTGAGACGGAACGGCCGTCGGCGCTTGAAAAACATGCTTGCCTTCATGAAACACTAAAAGTTATACTCAAAACAAGTTCCTGGCAACGGGCGGGCCATCGTTTTGTGTTGGCCAGTGTTAATAAATACAGCGGAAAAGCGATATATTCAGAGGTGGATCTGATACCTGCCGGGTTGAATTCAAGGATTGACGCAAAGACCTCGATCAGCGGGCCGTGCCAGTCGATTTCGCCATCATCAGACATACGTCGCAATGCATAAGAAATGGAGTGTCTCAATGATGTATTCGCAATCCCTCAAAGTTTGTCATTCAGAACCGATGTTCCGGGCAATGTTCATGCTCGCCGCCGCACTGATCCTCCTGACTTTTCCAGGCGGCTGCTCAAAGAAAGAGAAACCCCATGAACGGGTGGCAGGGGTCACCGCAATGAAGATCACCCCCGCGGACACGCCCGTTGCCTTCGAATTTGTCGCACAGACACAGAGCTCCCACGAGGTGGAGATCCGTGCCCGGGTCAACGCATTCCTTGAAAAGAGGACCTACACCGAAGGAACCATTGTCAAAAAGGGAAGCACCCTCTTTCTCATGGACAAAAAACCCTTCCAGACCCAGGTAAACGCGGCGGCGGCGGCGCTTGCCAGGCAGAAGGCCTCCCACGAGGTCGCCCGCATGAATCTGGAGCGCGTCAAACCCCTTGCGGAACAGAACGCCCTCTCGCAGAAGGACCTCGATGACGCCAAGGGCAACTTCGAATCCACCGGAGCGGCGGTCGAGCAGGCAAAGGCGCAGCTGGAGATGGAGAAGCTCAATCTGTCCTATTGCACAATAACCGCCCCGGTGACAGGCATTACCGGCGCCGCCATGATACAGGACGGGGCCTATGTCAGTACGATGAATAACCAGCTGACAACGGTATCCGTCCTCTCTCCGATGTGGGTGAACTTCAGCATATCCGAGAATGACATGAAGAGATTCTCCGATCGCGTTGCCAGCGGGCAGATCATCCCTCCGGAAAATCACAATTATGACGTCGAGATCGTCCTTGTCGACGGCAGCGTTTTTCCCGAAACAGGCCGCATCACCTTTGCGGCTCCTTCCTTCAATGCAAAGACGGGTACCTTTCTCATCCGTTCGAGTGTGAAGAATACGAAAGGCGACCTCCGTCCCAACCAGTATGTACGGGCACGCATGAAAGGGGCCGTCCGTCGCAATGCCGTCCTCGTGCCGCAAAGGGCGATACAGCAGGGTGCAAAGGGACATTTTGTATGGGTCATCAACAAGGAGGGGAAAGCCGAGTTCCGTCCCGTCACCGTCGGTGACTGGTACGGGAATGACGTATTCATCGACGGCGGCCTGCGGGCCGGCGAACAAGTGGTCGTTGACGGCGTCCTATCCGTTCGCCAGGGTGAGCCTGTAGAGATCAAGCCAGCAGCCCCGGTGCCCGGCGCGAAGCCGGGGGAGCCAGCTCCCGCGGTGAAGGTCGACACGACCCCTGCAAAGCCCGGCGCAACACCATCACAGCCTGCTTCGACTCCTTCCAAGCCCGGCGCGAAGCCGGCTGATTCCGCGACACCAAAGCCCGGCGCGAAGCCGGCTGATTCCGGAACAGCCGGGGGCACGAAGCAAGGGAGGTAGGGCATGTTCTCCCGGTTCTTCATCGAACGGCCCATATTTGCGACAGTTGTGGCCATCATCATCGTCATCGCCGGCCTTGTGGCAATGAGGGTCCTTCCCGTATCCATGTATCCGACCATCACGCCGGTCCAGGTCTCGGTATCGACCACCTATCCCGGGGCGGACTCCAAGACGGTGAGCGATTCCGTTGCCGCGCCCATCGAATCCCAGATCAACGGCGTCGACAACATGCTCTACATGACGTCGACATGCTCCAATACGGGCCAGATGAACCTGACCGTCTACTTCACCCTGGACACGGACCCCGATATAGCACAGGTCCAGGTACAGAATCGCGTCAATCTCGCCATGCCGCAACTGCCCTCAGCCGTATCACAGTACGGCGTCTCCGTCCAGAAAAAGGCCTCCAACATATTGATGATCCTTTCCGTCTTCAACAAGGACGGCCGCTACACTGCGGATTACGTCACCAACTATGCGAACGTCTACGTTCTCGACGCCCTCAAGAGGGTTGAAGGCGCCGGTGAGGCAACGATCTTCGGTGTGCCCGACCAGGCAATGCGCATATGGATGAACCCCGACAGGATGGCCTCCCTCGGGGTCACCACCAGCGATATCCAGCAGGCTGTCTCAAAGCAGAATGCGCTCTGGGGCGCGGGGCAGATCGGCCAGCAGCCAAGCGACGACAAGGTCCAGATGACCCTGCCTGTCGTGACACAGGCCCCCTTCACCAATCCCAGGCAATATGAAAACATCATACTCAAAACGAGTCAGGACGGCAGCGCCATAGTGAAGGTCGGAGACGTTGCCCGTGCCGAGGTTGGACGCAAGCAGTACATCGACGATAACAAGGTGAACGGGATCCCCGCAACCCCCATTGCAGTTTACCAGCAGCCCGGCGTCAACGGCCTTGATGTCTCCAAGGCCGTGCGGAAAACCATGGAGGAACTGCAGAAGACCATGCCCGACGGGATCGAATACACGATCTCGCTGGATACCACAGACTTCGTGCGCATCTCCATCGAGGAGGTCGTTCACACCCTCTTTGAAGCCATCCTCCTCGTCATTTTTGTTGTCTACCTCTTCCTGCAAAGCTTCCGGTCCACCATCATCTGTACAGTCGCCATCTTTGTTTCGTTGATAGGCACCTTTTGCGGCATGCTCGCCCTCGGGTTCTCCATCAACATGCTCACCCTCTTCGGCGTCGTTCTGGCCATCGGCATGGTTGTCGACGATGCCATTGTCGTCGTGGAGAATGTGGAACGCAACATGGTCAAGAAACATATGCCCCCGAAGGAGGCAACGATCAAGGCCATGGAGGAGATCGGGACATCGCTCATCGCCGTTGTCCTCGTCATGGCGTCTGTTTTCATCCCGGCCGCATTTTTGCCGGGCACCACGGGACAGCTCTACAAGCAGTTCGCCATCACCATCGTCATATCCGTCGCACTCTCGGGCTTCATAGCCCTCACCCTGACGCCCGCCATGTGCGCCATCCTCCTGAAGCACTCACAGCCGTCGGACAAAGGCATCTTCAAGTATTTCAACCGCTTTTTTGCCTGGTTCAATCATGGCTTTGACCGTTTTACCGTCGGTTTTGGTGAAGTCGTCGTGCTCATGATAAAGCGGATGACCCTCGCTTTTGGAATTTTGGCCGTTCTCATCGGTGTTCTTTTATACCTCTTCCATGCGATCCCCACCAGCTTCGTGCCCAATGAAGACCAGGGTTATCTCATGGCGGCCCTTATCATGCCCGATGCCGCCAGTCTGAACCGCACCTCCCGGACGTCCGAGCAGATAGACAGGATATTCGCAAAACAGTCTGCCGTGGCCGACAGGACGGTCGTCAACGGATTCAGCCTCCTCGACGGCCAGTACAAGGCGAACGCGGCCACCTTTTTCATCACCCTCAAGGATTTCAAGGAACGATATTCATCGGCCAGCCGCGCAAAGAAGGAGAATGCAGGCGCAATAGCTCGGGCAGTGCGTGCCGAAGCGAGCGGCATCGATACAGGGATATTCATCCCCATCGCACCGCCGGCGATTCCCGGTATCGGCACGACGGGCGGTTTCGAGTTCTGGATACAGGACAAGGCTTCAGGAGACCCGGCGCGGCTCAACGAACTTGCCCGGCAATTCATGGAAAAGGCCAATACCCGTCCGGAACTGTCGGGTCTCAATTCCACCTTCAGGGCCTCCTCCCAGCAACTCAGGGCAGACGTAGACCGTTCCAAGGCCATGCTCCTCAATGTTCCCGTGTCCGACGTCTACAGCGCCCTGCAGGCCCAGTTCGGCTCCATCGTGGTGAGCCAGTTCAACCAGTACAGCCGCGTCTGGAACGTCACCCTCCAGTCCGATGCACCATACAGAAAAAACCCCGAGGATATCACGAAACTCTACACGAGGTCCAATAGCGACGATATGGTGCCCCTTTCGACTGTCGTGACGACAAAGTACGTCACGGGACCCGACCTGATGTCCCGCTTCAACGGCTTTCCCGCCGCACAGATCACCGGCAGCGCGGCTGCCGGCCACTCCTCCGGCGAAGCGATCAAGGCCATGGAGGAGGTTGCCGCCGAGGTCCTGCCGCAAGGGTTCAGCTTTGCCTGGTCCGGCCTCGCCTTCCAGGAAAAACAGTCGGGCGGAACATCATCGTCCGCTTTCATCTTCGGCCTCATCATCGTCTTTCTCATCCTCGCCGCACAGTTCGAATCGTGGGTCATGCCCGGTTCCGTTATGACGGCCGTGCCGTTCGGCATCCTCGGAGCCCTCCTTTTCAACTGGATACGCGGGCTTGAGAACGACGTTTATTTCCAGATAGGCCTCCTGGTGCTTATCGGTCTCGGAGCGAAGAATGCCGTCCTGCGCGTTGCCTTCGCCTCGGATCTCCGCAAGCAGGGTCTGTCCATCATGGACGCAACCATCCAGGCGGGCGAGCAGCGCTTGCGGCCCATCATAATGACATCTCTCGCCTTCATCTTCGGCGTCCTGCCCCTGGCCATCGCTACCGGAGCGGGTGCCAATGCCCGTCATTCCATCGGCACGGGCATCATAGGCGGTATGATCGGAGAAACAACGCTGGCCATGATCTACGTCCCTCTCTTCTTCTATATCTTTGACAGGTGGGCCGAAAAGTCGGCAAAGAAGAAAGAGGGGCCTGCCTCGGTGAAACCTGCTCCGGAAACAGTTCAGGGAACAGCACCAGCCGATGACGGAACGCCGGGAAAGGAGGGAGGCTGACATGTACAGGAAACTGTTATTCCTTTCCTTGATCGCGTTGCTTGCAGCTGGATGCGCCATCGGCCCTGATTACAAGCGTCCCGTGATCGATGTCCCTCATGCCTACCGGTACGGGGACGAGAAGGGGAAACCCGATGCCGCTGACAGCGAATGGTGGAAACAGTTCAACGACCCCGTTCTTGATCAATTCATTGCCGAAGCGCTCCTGAACAACAAGAACGTAAAGATCGCCGCCGCCAACGTTGCGCGCGCCGCAGGTTCTCTTATGACAACCCGCTCCGCCTTCTTCCCGCAGATAACGTACAATGGAACGGCGGAACGGACGCAGGTATCCAAAAACAGCCTGACAGTGCCCACCCAGAATCCCTACAACAACTATCAGGCGCTCGGCGGAGCGAGTTGGGAGATCGACCTCTGGGGACGTATCAGGCGCCTTACGGAATCAGCCCGGGCCAGCCTGTATGCAACCATGGAGGCACGGCGGGGCATCGTCCTGTCTCTCACGGCCGAGGTGGCATCCTCGTATATCCAGCTGCGCGCCCTCGACGAGCAGCTTGTGATTGCCCGCGATACGCTGAGAACGTACCAGGAGTCGGTGAGGATCTTTGAATTGCAAAACAAGTACGGCCAGGTGTCGGGCATGACCGTTCAGCAGGCACGTTCGCAGTACGAGACCGCCGCATCGCAGATCCCGCAGATCGAGGTCCAGATCGCCCAAACGGAGAACGCCCTGTGCATACTCCTTGGCCGCAACCCGGGACCCGTCCAGCGGGGCCTGGGACTTTCCGAGCTCAAGATGCCTCCCGTTCCCGCGGGCCTGCCTTCAGAGCTTCTCGAGCGTCGTCCCGATGTCCTGCAGGCGGAGCAGAACCTCATAGCGGCAAACGCCCAGATCGGCGCTGCAAAGGCCCTGTTTTTTCCCAGGATATCCCTTACCGGTAACGCCGGATGGACGAGCCAGGACCTTTCAAGCCTCTTCATCGGCCCCAGCGCAGCCTGGAATTACGTTGGTACCGTCACGGGCCCCATCTTCACGGGAGGCGGCATATTGGGACAGTTCAGACAGGCCGAGGCGCAGCAGCAGGCAGCCCTCTACGCCTACCAGCAGGCCATACAGAACGCCTTTGCCGACACGGAGAACGCCCTTATTTCCCGCCGGAAAGTTCACGAGCAACTCGTCGCCGAACAGAAAAAGGTTGCCGCCTACAAGGAATATGCCCGGCTGGCAGGCCTCCAGTACAACGGCGGCTACACACCGTATCTCACGGTGCTCAATGCACAGCAACAACTCTTCCCTGCCCAACTGAGCGCCATACAGACAAACGCCTCCGCCTTCATATCCATTGTCAACCTCTACAAGGCGATGGGCGGCGGCTGGGTGGCAAAAGCGGAAGAGCTTACGAAGGGCCCGGGCTCTCCGGAGGAGAAGTAAAGATGCTTGGAACCGTTGGGGCGTTTTTCGTTTTCGTCATCCCGGCGGAGTCAGGGATCCGGGAAAAACGGGGGGTCAGAAGGACCTCTGGATTCCAGATCAAGTTCCGAATGACGGAAAGGAGGACTTTCTCAGCATTCTAGTTAGGCTAAAGCGTTGCGTTGAATCAATCTGTGAAGGGGACGGCATGGAAGAGGGTTACCGGGAAACTGAGATGTGTGTACGTTGCGGGGGAAGTTGTTGCCGGATGCAGGCCGGCCACTGTCTGCCGTCGGAGTTCGAATCGGCGGAGGCGGTGAGGGCTGCGGTGGTCAGCGGGAAGTACACCATTGTCCTTCTCCTCGACGAGCACATAATGGCGCGCGTCGTCCGACCCCATTACAAAGACCCCGACGCGAAGAGAGGCTGCATCTTCCACCGCAAGGACGGCTGCGAACTGCCTTTTTCCGAGAGGCCCTACGGTTGCCGTGTGCTGAAGCCCCGGGAGAGAGACGGCGAGCATTGCGACCCCCAGGGAATCACCATCGAAGAAGCAGGACAAATGTGGGAGGAAAGCGGCTACCTCCCCCCCATCTGGAAGTCCGTCTACCCCATTCGATAAACCGTTCAAGGGGTCATAGGGTCCCGCATCAAGTCCGGGATGACCGTAAAGAAAGACCTTCTCCAACGTTCTAACGGTTCCTGCGGTCTCCTACTTTGCCAGCTTCAGTATCCTGTATGCTCCCTGCAACACGAGAATGAAGACGATGGACCCCACAACGAGGTCGGGAATATTCGATCTCGTGAAATAGACCAGGACGCCGGCCACGATAACGCCGAGATTGGCTATGACGTCCATTGATGTGAATATAAGGCTCGCCTGCATGTGGACTTCCCTCTTTGATCTCTGAAGGAGGAACACACAGGCGGCATTCGCCGCGAGGGAGAAGAGGGAGACAACTATCATCGTAAGAAAATCAGGGGTTTCGCCCCGTCCCAGAAAGCGATGGATAACCTCGATGAACCCCAGTATTCCCAGAACTCCCTGAAAATACCCGGCGATCCCGGCGACCTTCCTCTTGCGTGCAGTGACTCCTCCAACAGCGAATAGGGCAAGGGCATAGACTATGCCGTCCGCCAGCATGTCCAGGCTGTCGGCGGCGAGCCCCATCGAACCCGCAATAACGCCGGCGATCATCTCGACGACAAAAAAGAGGACGTTGATAATGAGGACTTGCCAGAGGATACGGGTCTGGAGACGGTCCTCCCCTGTGTCAACCGGCGGGGGTGCCTCTTCGGAAGAGATGACAGACGTTCCCAGATGAAGGCTTTCAAGGGAAAGAAGGAGGTCCTCGTAACGGCCTGTATGGTGTATCTCCAGTTTCCGGCTCGGTATGTCAAAAACGAGAGCGTGTATCGAGGACGTCCCTGCCAGCTTCGTCCGAATCATCTGCTCTTCCGAAGGGCAGTCCATTTTCGTTATGCCGAAGGTGGTCCTGAACATGGGTTATCCGCAACCGGTCTTTCCCGCTCGGGAGTACCGGTCATTTCTCGGCTTTTTCCAGGTCCTTGCCTATGTCCCGCGTGAGGTCCACGGTGAGGTAGTCGAGGGTCACGGGCAGGCCCACCTCCAGCCGGGGTACATGCTGGATGCCTATGCGCGATCCTTTCGCGGTGCATTCCATCACGTGCCCACCCCGACGGCGGTCTTCGGTAATGAAGTGGAGGTGAAACCCGGGAGCATTAAGGGATTCCATGAATCCCGGGGTATAAAAACCGGCAAGGGACCCCCGTACATCATGGAACTCAAAAACGGGCTGGTCCTTTGTGGCCTCCACGAGGGGTTTGTAGTTTTCGGACCTCGGGACCGCCCTGCATCGCACATAGCTGAATGCTCCATCGATACGTATGGCATAGAGCATGTTCTTCGAGGGAATAAGGCTGTCGAGAAGGGTGTTGAGGTCGGGCAAACTGGAAGCTCCGTCAATATCGTCAAAGGTGTCGGGGCTGAAAAAGGTCACACAGGCGAAAGGTGATCTCTCATCGTCGGCGACATCGTAGACGTTCCCGTCTGACCGTATCTGGTACACCTTGCCGTCGAGAAGCAGCATCTCTCCGTCGAGGTAGTTGAAGGTTCCGAGGCCGAAATCCCCGTGCTGCTTCACGTGGGAGATCGTCGTATTTTCGACGTAAAGCCCTTCCACGAGCGCATTTATTGGTGCCGATAGATAGACCGCGTTCCCTTCCTCCCGGGCACAGAGGAACTGCCTGAGGGCCTTCTCAATAAGATCCGCCGCAGAACATCCGGTACGCTCCATCGCGCCCGTAAGCTGCGTCAGGATATCATAGGACAACAAAAACTCGAGCTCTGTGACCCTCTCATCGGGCATGTCTGTCCTCTCTGAATTGTCCCCGTGGGTCGAGAAACACCGGTTGGTCAGGCTGTCTCTTCCCTGTTTCGGCGCGACTTCCCCCGCCTTCGTCTGCGCTTTTTCCGGGGGGTTTCCTCCGCGGATGCCTCCGTGGATGCTGCCGCAGGATTCTCAAGGAGAAAGGCCTTCCACCACTCCACGGCCGCATGGTGTTCCCCTTCCGTTTCTGTCCCAAGCTGGAGATACGTGAGAGACTCGGCGAACTCGGGCCTGCCGGCAATCATGGACGGCCGTCGCGGCGGTATTTTGCAGAGTGACGTCTTGAAGGCAAGAATGGCACATAATCTGATGCCGACCCGGCCAGGGATGTGTGCACTCCGGGAGATCTCTTCCAGGAAACCGGCACAGGTTTCGTCAAGCGCCTGGCGCCTGGGGATGCCGTCCCGATGACGCGCTAAAGCGGCCTCCTCCATGCGAGGACCAAAGAGCGCCCCCAGAAGGAGCGCGGGAGATGCGCCTCCCCCGTTCTGCACCAACTCGTCGATTCGGCCCAGGTTCGCCTCGAGGAGTTCAAGGCGGTGGTCACTCTCGTGGGCCCAACTGTCAAGACCGGGAAAGAGGGAGGCAAAAAGTCCGCTTTTCTCAAGGAGCGCAAAGGTCGGGCGGGCAAACCCGAGGAGGAAAAGCTTTTGTATCTCCTCGTAGAGCCTTGACGGAGAAACACGGGATATGGTTGATGAAAGCTCACGAATGCACTCCCAGGCGGCGGCCTCTATGTCAAAACCATGGGACGCGGCAAACCTTACAGCCCGAACCATTCGCACCGGGTCTTCCGTAAATCGGACCCGAGGGTCGCCAATGGACCGAATGAGCCGTTCCTTCAGGTCGGTAAGTCCCGTGCTGTAATCCACAACGGAAGCATCCGCTATATTGTAACCCAGGGCGTTGATGGTAAAGTCACGGCGAAGCGCGTCCTCTTCGGGTGTCCCGAAGATATTGTCCGCGAGGACCATTCCGTTCTCATCCTTCATGTGACGGACATGCCGCCTGCCCTGGTCCGCCTCCTGGATATCCGGTGCATCGGAGGGGTCGGCGGAACGGCGGAAGGTGGATACCTCCACGATCTCATTCTGAAAACGCAGGTGCGCCAACCTGAACCGGCGGCCCACGAGACGGCAGTTGCGAAAGAGCCTCTTGATCTGACCGGGTGTCGCATCCGTTCCGATATCGAAGTCCTTGGGAGTTCGCCCGAGAAGAAGGTCGCGGACGCACCCACCCACCAGATATGCCATGAAACCGCGGTTATGCAGTCTGTAGAGCGTGCGAAGGGCATTCGGGCTCATCTGCTTTCGCGAGATGCGGTGCTGTTTCCGGGGTACAATTTTTGGTTCCATGGGCATCAACATACCATATGACAGCTAAAAAGCAAAGCTGGGCAGGAGCACCGGCAATCCGCCGCGTAGACCGCACTTTCCCTCACTAACGCACCTTCACGAAACGATCCCACACGCTGCCTGCCTGCCGCCTCGTGAGGTGAAGCTTATCGGCATCCATTCTGAGATCGTCCCACACAATCACCCTCGCACCGTCCTCCCACCGAAAACGATAGTGGATCCCATCGGGATTACAGCTCCATGTATACCGGGGGTTGCCGTCCAGAAACCCATCCGCTGTCACCACGATCACCCGCTTATTCTCTTGCGATTGCCATGTGCCGATGATCCCTGTGCACTTTGCCGGGATCTTCAACGTCGTCGCAGCCCGGGAAGGTGTGCTCTGCGACACCGGGGGTTGTGCCGGTGTCTGGTGACGCACACCCCAGACACGGCTGCCATACTGGTTCCTTCCCTCCACGCGCTTGCCGTCGGCGGAGATCGTGACGGTGTCCACCCATTTGCCGCTGTTCCAGTTGATGCGGATAATCCGGCGCTGGGGATCCATGCACTGCCAGAATACCTGGGCCGTCGACGATGTTCCGTTGGGACCGAAGGTGTGGTTCTTGCCGGTAAACCACTTCCATGTCCCGATCAGGGCGTCGCAACCCGATGCCGTTGTGGCCCGGGGGGTACTCGCCGCCCCCGCCGTCGTGGTTGCGGAAGATCCGGGAGGGGAAAAGCGGATGCTGCCGATACTCGCCCAGACGGCACTACGGTATTGGGCGCCGTTGTTCTGGGCATAGAATCCGAAAGCAGCCACGGCGCCGCCATTGCCGAAGGTGTAGACGGCTATGGCCCGCAGCGGCATGCCATTGTGAACTCCCGAATACTCCCTGAAGATTGCGTCATGACCGTCCTCGGTCTTTCGCCGGTCCTCCGACAACCTCGTCTGCAGGTACGCCGCTCCACGGGACAGCATTTCCTGCTCCATTCTATCTGCGATCACCCGCAGACCGGGGTTGTTACCCCTGGATCCGTAAACCTCGATCACAGCGACGCCGCCGGGGGCCAGCACCTGCTTTATCAAATCCCGACCAAGCCCGCTCTTTCTATCCTCCCAACCGTCAGGTGTCTGCATCCAGATGTCGACCTGATCAGCGATGGCGGGCATGCCCGCAAAGATGGACACAATGAAGAGCAACATCGCCGGCAGGACACCAGAGCGCCTCGCCTCACGCCGTCGTGCATCCGGACCATCACAGTCAGAAGCAGTGCACCACATGGACAAATATTCCTTGTCAGTCATTCTTACCCGTTGAGCCAATATCGATGTGATCAAACTCCTCATGCAATACCTCCCTGGTCCGGTCCGATAAATTCATTACCTTCCGGGTCTCCAGATGGTTTTCCCGGACCTAAAAAACGTACGCTCCGTCAGGTACGCACAGAACATTCCCACTCCAACAAAAAAGGTATCCATCCGCTTTACCTGCCGGATGGATACCTTAAAATTCTATATCATATCGCTGTCGTGTTAGCCTGCCGCTTCTTCCTTGCCCTTTCTGACGACGGCCCTTTTGTCTTCGGGCGGCGGCGCAGGCACGGGTACTCCGGTCAGCTTCGTTATTGCACGGAACTTGGGAGGACAGACCTCGAAGCACGTCCCGCATTTAATGCACTTTTCCTGATCGACGATGTGGATCTGGCCCTTCACACTTATGATCGCATCTACGGGGCAACGCCTGGCACAGGTCATACATGCCTGGCACTTCTCGGGGTCGATATAGTAGGAAAAAACTTCGGCGAACTGCTTCTCTATCTCTTCCTTCGTAAAGAGCTTCTCGGCCTCAGCGTGGTCGTGGCCCTCGAGACGGGAAACAAGCTTCTCGCGGTTCACCATCTTAAAGTAGGGGACAAGCTTTTTGACCTCTGCCAGGCGTGTCTTGAGCTCTTTCGCATCTAACCCTTCTCCCTTGCCTATGGGGCCAAGGCCCTTTATGGTCTTGACGAAGGCATTAACGGATTCGGTAAAGACGTTCGCCTCGGCACCGGACATGAAATTGATCCGAAGCCTCTCGGGATTGAGGCCGACATGCTCCATGATCCTCCTAAAGAGCAAAACCATGTTCTGAGCCTGATAATTCCCGTGTGTTATGTAATTGCATTCGCCCAGATGACAGGCACCCAGGAAAACACCATCTATTCCGTTCTGGAAGGCCCTGAGTACAAACCCCATGTCCACCCTTCCGGAACACATGACGCGGATGATCCTCATTTCAGTTGTATATTGCAGTCTGGAAACTCCAGCCAGGTCAGCGGCGCCGTACGCTCACCAGTTGCATGCGAAGCCAAGGACTCTCGGTTTGAATTTTGCCGTACTCATTCGTTCCCACCTCCTTCTATAGGATTACGCATCTGCGGCGGCGGCCGCGTCTATCTGTTTCATCATCTCGTCCTCGGGGACCACAACATCGATCTCGCTGACGAGTTCGCTGTCGGTGAAATGGCGAAGCTGGATCGCCCCGGTGGGACACTTGGTATTGCAAAGGCCATCCCCCTTGCACAGAACGGGGTTGACCACGACCTTCTTGCCCTGTTTCGTCTCCTTAAGCTCCAGGGCGCCGTAGGTACAGACTTCGACGCACGCCCCGCAACCCATGCACTGTTTCTCGTTGACGGTGCAGACAGAGCCGGAGGCCACGACGATGTCGTGCGAGAGAAGGGTAAGGACCCTTCCGGCGGCCCCATAGGACTGGTTGATCGTTTCCTGGATGAACTTCGGATAGTGGGCAAGGCCACAAAGATAGACGCCGTCCGTTGCAAACTCGACGGGTCTCAATTTCACGTGGGCCTCCTTAAAGAACCCGTCGGGGCTCAAGGTGACCTTGAACTGGTTAGCAACCTCTTTTGTCGCCGCGGAAGGAACAACGGCGGCTGCCAGCGCGATGATGTCTGCGTCGAGTTCGAGTTTCTTGCCCAGGATGTAATCCGTCACAGTGACCTTGAGGACATCTCTCTTGTCCTCGGCCTTGCCCGGTTCCACCTCGGGCTTGTCTTCCGGTTCATAGCGAATGAACTTTACGCCCTTGTTTGCCGCTTCACGGTAGTAGTCTTCATTGAACCCGTAGGTCCTCACATCCCTGAAGAGGATGTAGATATCCATGTCGGGGTTCTTCTCCTTGAGCAGGAGGGAGTTCTTGATGGATTCGCTGCAGCATATTCTGCTGCAATAGTTGCGATCCTCGTTCCTGCAACCCACGCACTGGATCATGACGAGGCTCTGTGCGCCCGTCACCTTTTCGTCGTCGGAGGTGATCTTCTCCTCCAGTTCCAGGTGTGTCAGGACCCTTTCGTCCTGCCCGTAGAGATATTCCGTGGGAGTATACATGTCTACGCCTATGGCGATGACTGCCGCGCCGTGCTTTATCGCTGTCGTTCCCTTATTGGACTGGACGGTGGTCACAAAGTTGCCCACGTATCCCGAGGCCTCCGTGATGGCAGCGTTGTTATATACATGAATGAGGCGATTCTCGTAGACCTTCGCGATGAGGTCTTTCAGGTACGCCTGCACATCAAGACCCTGGAGGGTGGTGTGAATCCTTCTTCCGATACCTCCCAGCTCCTTTTCCCTTTCAATGAGGTGAACCTCGTGCCCCTGGTTGGCTATGGACAGGGCACAGTTCATCCCGGCGATACCGCCGCCTACGATGAGAGCCCTCTTGTCCACGGGCAGGTCGAATTCCTGAAGGGGTTCCAGCTGGCAGGCCCGCGCCACTGACATCCTGATAATATCATGGGCTTTATCGGTGGCCTCTTCCTTCTCCTTCTGATGGACCCAGGAGTTATGCTCCCTGATGTTGGCCATCTCATAGTAGTACTGGTTGATCCCCGCCTCACGCAATGTGTCTCTGAAGAGAGGTTCCAGGGTCCTTGGCGAACAGGCCGCGACAACAACGCGGTTCAAACCCTCTTCCTTTATCTTGTCTGTTATCTCCCTGGCAGAGTTCGTTGCGCAGGAGAAGAGCTGTTCCTGGGCATACACCACGTTGGGGAGGGTCTTGCAATATTCCACCGTTCCGGGAACATTGACGATCCTGCCGATGTTGGCGCCGCAATGGCAAACGAAAACACCGACCCGGGGCTCCTCCTGGGATACATCCTTCTCATCGGGATATATTCTTTCCCTGGCAAGATTGCCCCTTCTGTAGTCGAGCATCTCGCCGATCTGGGAACCGGCGCCGGATGCACTGAAAACAGACTCCGGGATATCTATGGGGCCCTGAAGGGCGCCGCTGACGAAAATGCCCGGTCTGTTGGTTATCATGGGGTTCGTGGGATCAAGCTTGCAGAAGTCATGTTCCTCAAGCTCGATACCGTACTGTTTTGCCATATCCTCAACACCCTTGGGCGGGTTCATGCCGATGGAGAGAACGACCATGTCGAACTCTTCCTCGATGACCCCATCCTCGGGGGTGGAGTACCGGATGGTGACATTGTGCGTCACCGGGTCCTCTTTGACTATCGACGGATAGCTCCTGAAAAACCTGATGCCCGGAAGATTCTCCGTCCTCTCGTAGTAGCGCTCGAAATCCTTGCCGTACGAGCGTACGTCATTGTGGAAGATGGTGCACTTTGCATCGGCATCGTGGTCCTTTGTAAGAATGACCTGCTTCTGCGTGTAGGTGCAGCATACAGCGGAGCAATAGCTGTTGCCGCCTTCGATCACCTGCCGCGAACCGATACACTGGATCCATGCAACGTTGTGGGGATGCTTCATGTCCGATGCCCGCAGTATCTCGCCGGCGTAGGGGCCCGTGGAACAAAGGAGCCTCTCGAAATCCATGCTGGTCACGACGTTCTTAAACTCGCCGTACCGATATTCCTCTCTCACCTTCGGATCGTAAGGCTCAAACCCAGGGGCGAGGATGATGGCGCCAACATTGATATCTTCCTTGCGGGGCTGCTGATTGAGATCTATGGCGTCGTTCTTACACACCGCCTCACAGATGCGGCATTTCTTTTCCTTCAGATAAAGGCAGCTCTCATCGATGTAGGTGATGAGTGGAATTGCCTGTGCAAAATAGACATGGACCGCCTTGTTCATCGATATATCCTGGTTGTACTGGTCCGGGTACTTTGCCGGGCAGTATTCCACGCAGACGGTGCAACCCGTGCACTTGTCCTCTTTGATATACCGGGGCTTTCTTAAAAGCGTGACGTTGAAATCTCCTGCTTCTCCCTCTACGCGATCAACTTCCGTATAGGTGAGTACTTCGATGTTCGGATGCCGGCCGACCTCGACCAGCTTGGGTGCGAGAATTCACATCGAGCAGTCGTTGGTCGGGAAGGTCTTGTCGAGCTGGGCCATGTGCCCGCCGATGCTCGGCGACTTCTCGACCAGGTAAACCTTGAAGCCCGCCGTAGCGAGATCAAGGGATGCCTGGATGCCGCTTATGCCGCCCCCGACAACCATGACGTCGCCGAAGTTGGCAGCCGCGCGGCTCTTGCACAACTCCTTGATATTTTCGTTGAGCGAT
The DNA here is from genome assembly GCA_028698615.1 of Syntrophorhabdaceae bacterium. Taxonomy (NCBI): domain Bacteria; kingdom Pseudomonadati; phylum Thermodesulfobacteriota; class Syntrophorhabdia; order Syntrophorhabdales; family Syntrophorhabdaceae; species Syntrophorhabdaceae bacterium. Next base: position 42,612 of record JAQVWF010000007.1, on the reverse strand, counting down.
ATTACGTTTTCCACTTTCTATCACCTCATCGGTTTTTTCTTGTATGCTACATCACTTCCAGGATGATCTCCGTGATGTCCTTGACCTCAATGTCATCGGCATGGTTCATCACCAGTCTTGAGTCCTCGAGAGCCGTGATGCAGTAGGGACAGGCCGTGACCAGCTCTTTTGCACCAAGCTCGATCGCCTGATCCACTCTTATGTTCGAGAAGCGCTCATGCTTCTCCGTTTCCGCCCAGACCCTGCCTCCGCCCATTCCGCAGCACGTGCTGTCAAGGCGCGCCTCAGGGAGTTCGGCAAACTCGATGCCAGGGATCTCCTTCAAGGCATCCCGGGGCTCGTCAAAAACGCCGTTATGGCGGCCGAGGTAGCAGGGGTCGTGGTAGGTGACCTTTTTGGCGTACTCTCCGGCAAACTTGATCTTCCCTTCCTTGATAAGCTGCGGCAGCAACTGCGAAATGTGGACCACCTCAAAGTTGACCTTGAACTCGGGGTACTCGTTCTTGAAGGTGTGGTAGCAGTGCGGGGAGGAGACAAGGATCTTCTTCACGCCGCTGTCGACAAAGGTCTTGATATTCTCCTTTGCGAGTTTCTTGAAGAGGTCCTCATTGCCTGTCTTACGAATGCTCTCGCCGCAACAGTTCTCCTTCTCGCCGAGGATGCCGAAGTCGACGCCGGCCTTTTTCAAGACCTTTGCCGTGGCCTGCGCGACCTTCTTGAGCCTCGGGTCGTAGCTGCAATAGCAGCAGGGGAAATAAAGGTATTCCATACCTTCCTTGAAAGGCTTGACGCCAAGACCCTCAGCCCAGGCGCCCCGCGTCTTTCTGTCTTCGTTGAAGGGGTTGCCCTGGCCGGCAAGGCCGGAGGCAACCGTACGGTACGGCTTGACCGGCCCGGCAAAAACACCGTACCCGGTCGCCATCCTGCGGATAGCCATCATGTCGTCGATCTGCTTGACGTCCCGGGGGCAGCGCTGGGGACACTTGCCGCAGGTGGTGCAACGCCAGATCTCTTCTTTCTCTATCTCGCTGATGCCAAAGGTGGCCTCGCGGATGAGCTTTCTCATGCTGAACTTGCGCACCTTGTTCCAGGGACAGACGGTATCGCACTTACCACACTGGTAGCAGTACTTTATCGCGTCTCCGCCTTTCTCCTTGATCTCGTCTATTACCTCTTGAAAGGGGGCTATGATTTCCACGGTTTATTAATCCTCTTGTCTTGTATTGACGTCTAGTCCTTCTGGGATATCCGGGCTATGGCGTCGGCGACCTTGTCCAGTCCATATTTGTCGATCATGGATGTAAGGCCTATCTCAACGTTCTCCATATCAACGCTCTCTTCGACTTCCTCTTCCCTCTCTTCGTACACGAGGACGTCATTGATGCACCACTCAACGCATTTCGGTTTTTCGAGGGGAGGATCATCTTCGCACATGTCGCACTTGAGAGGAAGTCCGGAGTCGGGCTCCTTGAATATGTCCCTCGACGGGCAGGTGGCCCTGCAGAAGGTACACTCGTCGTATTCCTTGCCGTCGATCACATATTTCTCCCTGCCCATGCATTCCGCCGGAGTATATTCGCCCGCGAATATGGGCATCCATACGTCCTTCAGCGGGTGGCGGATTATCTGAATGCGGGACCGTGCCGGATTAATGCCGCTGTACCTCGGCGTGGAATGAAAGGCCGAACAGACTATCTCGCATCCCCGGCAGCCGTTGCACTTGTCGGCATCAACCTTGATCGTCTTGACTTTCTTCTTAATCTTGGCCATCTTTCAATATCCCTCTCTTTTCTAAGTCTTCTGCAACGTAGTCCAGGTCCAGTTCGTGCAGCCTTTCCTTCGTGGGAATGCCTTCCTGGTTCCAGCCCTTGAACGTGTAGTACGTGGACAGGAGGTTTTCTTCGATCTCGGGGTACCTTCTCTTCCAGTGGTCTTCTGGCGGCTTCTCATCACCCCTTCTCAGACCCAGCCTGTTATTGAGAGCCCTGTGGAGGTTACGACTCCTGTTGACTATCTTCTTCAGTGCGGCCTCGTCGAGGTCGAGCCCCGTTGCCGCCGAAATTATCTTCGGGTAATTGTGTATGTGGTAGGGAGGCTTCAGGCAGAACGATGACATGCCGGCACACACACAGCAGGCATCATCGATATTGTGGAGCATCTCCATCCAGTCTACGATCTGAGAGCTCATATCGGCCGTCGGATAATAGGGTATGCCCTTTTCTCCGCGGGGTTCCCAATCGAGAAGCCACTGTTTCCAGCTATCGTCGGGAAGCTGCGGCCAATCCTTCACAAAGTCCTCTCTCTGCTCCATGGTCGGGAAGGCGCCCTGGGGCCAGTTTCCTTCGATCTGGGTGATGCTTATCTTCTCGTTCGTTGAATACATGAGATAGTACAGAGGATCCATTGTGCCGAGTTTGAGAGGAAGCTGTTCGTGTCTCTTGATCGTGTTGTGATCGAATGCCTCCGCGCCGTTGCCGATCGCCCTGGCTGCGTAGTAGACACCGTCGGCCAGAACGTCGCCGATACCTTCGCGGCGGACGACCCTGTCGAGGAGCCATACAAATCTTCCTTCTTTATCGGAGGGACATGCCGGGTACGTGTCACCTGCCGCAAAATCCTTGTCCGTCAGGATGCCGGCCTCGTAGAGTTCCACGGCAAAGGCCAGGATCTGAGGTGTGGAGAATGAATCCACGCCGTATTCGGTGGCACGCTGCAGCGTTCTCCAGGCAAAATCCATGCTGTCCACGTAGGACGCCATCAGGTATGTCAGCTTGCCGAAGCACTTGGCCATATACCGCGGGGTCTCTTTGTACGAGACCAATGCACCGCAGTGCTGGGGACAGTTGAAACAGCTGATAAGCCGCTTGATACCCTCTCTCTGTGTCCTCGGGAACTCTTCATTTATCTTCTCATCCCAAAAACCTCTCCTGCGGGTACGTGCGTTGCCCCACATGAAGTTCTCCGTATGCCACTTCTCATCGGTGTGCACCATCTCCTGCGGCGAACCGATACCGGACAGAATGGTCATGACGTCCTTGATGGGGTTTTCATTCCGGAAGTTGATGTATGCCATCATATCCTTCATTTCCTTCATGAAGGCCTCGCCATTGGCAAGGTTGATGTCCTTCGTCCCCCGGACCGCCACGGCCTTTATTTTCTTGTCGCCCATGACGGCGCCGCCGCCGAGACGGCTGGCACTGGAGCGACCCTGCTCGATGGAGGCGGTGAAGCACCTGTTCTCACCGGCTATGCCGATGGCGGCCACCTGCGCGTTGGGCTGGTTCAGTTCCTGGCGGATAAGGTCCTGTGTTTCAAGGGCCCCTTTACCCAGGAGATGGGATGCGTCGCGAATTTCGACCTTGTCGTTGTTGATCCAAATGTAGACCCATTTCGGGGATTTGTTATTAAATATGATCTTGTCGTAGCCGGCATATTTCAATTCCGCAGACCAGAACCCCCCCATCATCGGATATGCCAGAAGGTGCGATTGGGGTGAAATGAAGGTAATGACACTGCGGTTTGCGCTGAACGCCGGTGTGCCATTGAGAACGCCGGAACTGAATATGAGCATGTTGGCGTCGTCAAAGGGCTTCGTTTCGGGGGGAACTCTGTCCCAGTGCAGCTTCACGCTCGTGCCGAGGCCTCCCAGGTGGGTTTCCAGCAACTTCGGATCCGTCTCCACCCGTTCGATGTTTCCTGTCGCCAAATCAATTTCTAAGTTGTACCCTGTCTCTCCATATCTCATTTTTGGCTCCTACTCCTCTAATATCTCCGAAGCTCGCCTTATAACCGCTTCGTGAACTTGTGTATTATATCACAAGGTCCTCTCGTGTCAAGGAAAATAAGACCTTCGCCCATGATTGCGCGGCAGGGGGAACCGCACGAAGATACATATGGAAGATCATTCTATATTCCGTTGAAGGAGCCCTCGTTTAGTCACGTCCAATTCGCTAATCTGCGGAGGGGCGGCAAGATGCTTCCAGCACCGAGAATATAGTCAGCGGAGGCGCTGCAGAAAGTTCATCGGGAACTGTGGACAACATCCGTCAAATCCAATATGATATAACCAAACTGCGAAAAGGTCTCCAGAGTGACTGGTATGAAAACTACAGATTTGACAGTATCCGTTAAGCAAGCCCTCAGAATTATTTTCGATTCCATTCGGCCTCTGAACAGCGACAGCGTCGCCATCATGGAAGCGTCCAATCGTGTTCTCTATGACGACATCATAGCGGACACAATGGTGCCCCCCCTCGATGATTCCGGCATGGACGGTTATGCGATAATCGCCGAAGATACGCAGGGGGCGTCAAAGGAACATCCCGCACGGCTTCAGGTCCTCGGGGAGATCCAGGCGGGCGCCTCGAGCACCGGCAAAGAGGTTTCAAAAGGAACGGCTATACGGATCATGACGGGCGCTCCCATACCGCAGGGAGCCGATTGCGTGGTCCCCGTTGAAGATACGGAAGAAGAGTCGGGATGGGTGAGGGTATTTCGCGAAACCGCACGATCCGAGAATTACAGGTTCGCCGGGGAGAGCATCACGATAGGTGATAAGGTGCTCTGCAAAGGCGATCGCCTCACCTCGTCCAACGTGGGCATGCTCGCGTCTCTCAATCGCGGGACTGTCCGCGTATACAGGCAGCCGACGGTCTCCATTATCTCCACGGGCAATGAGCTGGCCGATGTGGGAGAAGAGATCCAATTCGGCCATATACGGAATGTGAATGCCTATACCTTGTACGCCGAGGTAAAGAAGTATAGCGGTCTTCCCCATTACCTCGGCATCGTGAAAGACACGGTGTCGGATACAAGGGAGACATTCCGGAAGGCCCTGGAATCAGATGTCGTCATATCCACGGGCGGAGTATCGATGGGAAGATACGATTTTGTGAAGGACATCCTTTCCGACCTCGGTATCGATATTCACTTTGAATGGGTCAAGGTCAAGCCGGGCAGGCCCTGCACCTTCGGGACAAAGGGCGATAAACTGATCTTCGGGTTGCCGGGAAACCCGGTCTCCAGCCTTACATCCTTCATTCAGTTCGTGCGGCCTGCGCTCCTTGGGCTCATGGGCGCCAAAAGGGTCCGCAAACCCGTCGTCAATGCGATCCTGGATGAGGATGTAAAGAAGCAGCCCGGCAAGATGTTTTTCTTAAGGGGCCGGTTTACGATCGAGAACAACGATTTTCATGTCTCAACGACAGGCAATCAGAGGTCGTCGGTCCTGCGTTCGATGAGCGACGCCAATTGTCTCATAGTGCTTCCCGAAGACACCACCCAGGTGAAGGCGGGCGGGCAGGTTGCCATCCAGCTGATCGACCACGACGAGATATAAACTACTTTCTTGCCGCGGAAGGATCGCCTTTCAGGGTCTCCAGGTACCTCAACCTTGGAATGATCTCCCTGTGCACATCGCATAAGACGGATTTCCCCAGAGTGCAGTCGGCAAACATCCTCTTGTCGTTGGGGCATCCGGCATGACAGGCGGTCCTCGATTCACATGCCTTGCATTCGTCCGGCAGGTCGGGTCGCCTGATATCGTAATGGAAATCGTAAACCTGCAACTTTGCCAGAGGATTCGGGTCGTAGATGGTTCCGGATGTGAACGAATGGTTCCTGATGCAGGGTCCGATGCTTCCATCGGGGAATACAGTCGCTATTCTCTTCCCGCAGGGATAGGGGGAGGACTCGAGTTTCCAGGCGGGGATCAGGAAATCAAGAAGGAACGTGGTGTGGACGTCATAACCCCTCACAACGTACTCTTCAAGCATATCGCACAGCTCATGATACCTTTGAAGCAGTCTTTTCCTGTACCGGGGGTCCATCCCCCTGTACAGGTTCCTGTAGTATCTGAGGCGGTATCCATTTTCGATCCCAAACCGCGTTATGTCCAGCACCCTCTCGAGGTTGTACTCATCGAGAGTGGCAAGGATCGTCTGGTTGATCACATTCGACCTTTCGCCGATTATCTTCATCCGTCTCGACAACTCTTCAATGGGGATATCGGTGATGTTTGTCGAGATCCACTGGATGTCCGCCAGGTCATCCCAATTAACGGCATCCACGAGATCGGCATTGGTGCAGACATTCCCCTGCATCCCGTCGGTGTTCGCGTAGACGGCATCCATGACCTTCTTGATCCTCCCTGTTTTGAGCAGTGGTTCTCCGCCGAGGAAGACAACGACGTTCACCTTGATGTTGTTGACCTTCCAGACCTCCGGGATCCACTCGAGGAGCCGCGAGAACGTCCTGTCGTCCATTTCGAAGGTATTATCATAGCCCACCTGGTTGAAGGCATAACAATATTCGCATGTTCTCGTACATCTGTACGACAGGAACAGGAGGAACCAGAAGAAGGGAAATTTCTCCCAGCCGTCGCCTCCCTGTATCCTCCCGTTTTCAAGAGAATACATTTTCTTCAGTTGCCCGGTGTGTTCCGTCAGGGTTCTCACGATCGTCGTCGCCTTTCCTTATCCGGACCCAATGATCCGCTCAAATATTTATAGGAAAAAGAATGGGAGAAGTCAACGGCCTTATTCCGGGGCGTCAGACGTTACATGGGTGGGGAAGAGGATGTACCCTATGTCAGCAACTGGACGGAAATTACCGATCCCTCAGAAAGATGGTCCTTATCTTCAGGTACGGATGCCAGAGCGGTGGCCTCGGCTATGGAACCCAGGCGGCTGCGTTTCTTCATGGGATGAAAGATGGGCAGGCCTTCACCCTGCTCAATGGTCCCAAAGAACAGATCGGTCCAGCCGACTTTGCCGTCCCCGATACCGGAGGCAAGCGTGGCATTGATCCGGGGCAGACCGGGACTCGCATGGCCGCACAGGCGCATAAGGCCCGGCAGAGCGATCTGCAGGAAGGCTATAAGGTTGGAAGGCGGACCGCCGGGCAGGATGAACACGGGTTTCCCGTCCAATATGCCGAAGCCCACGGCCTTGCCCGGTCCCATGCGGATCCGGTGAAATATCTTCTTCCAACCCATTCTGTCAAGAACGTCCGCAACCATATCGCGATCACCCTTCCATGCCCCGCCGCTCGTGATCATGGCATCCGTCGCGGCGGACATCTTCTTGAAAACAGAGAGAATGGAATCGAAATCATCCTTCACTATACCCTTGAGCGATCTCATCCCCGACCTTCCGCACCACCCTGCCAGGGTGACGATATTGCTTGCGTAGATCCTGTCCTCTGCAAGAGGCGCGCCCGGTTCGACGATCTCGTCGCCGGTTCCGACGATCCCCACCACGGGGCTTGAAAAGAGGGGGACTTTGCTGATACCCGCTGCGGCGAGATAACCCGCGGTGGCCGGAGATACGCGGCGGCCCGCCTCGAGAAGACGCCGTCCTGTATGCACATCGCTGCCGCGGGCCAGTATGTTTTTGTCGGGTTCCACGGGGGCCGCTTCCACGAGGACCTCGCCCTGTTCGCTTCTGGTACATTCTTCAGCTACCACGGCATCGGCGCCCGACGGGATCCTTGCGCCCGTCAACACCCTCACCGTGGTCCCCGGTTCGAGGATCATGGTCTTTGCGCTTCCAGCGGCTGCTGAGCCTATGGGGCGCAGGCGCACGGGGTTTGCGGCGGTCGCATCCTTGACCTCGCTGAAGAAAACAGCATAGCCGTCTTTGCGGGAAACGTCCGATGACGGAGAATCAACGAGAGCATAAAGATCCGACGCGGCTACGCGGTCTACACTTTCGAGAAGGCTGACGTTTTCCGCGGGCAAAGGCTCTATGGCCTCCAGCATCAAACGCAGGGCCTCTTCAAGTCCGAGGGACATACCCTTCACCGGGTGAATGGCCGTCATCGCATCACGCGAAACAACCGAGCTGACATTCCCTTATTTTGATGCCCAGCCTGTTGCAGGCATCACCGATCTCTTTCAGGGACATATCGTGTTCCCGCGACAATCTGACCGCCACTGAACAGGTAATGACCTTCTTATCTTCACGCAACACCACCGCGTCCATTATCGCCCTTTCCTTATCACTCATCATTTCTCTCCTGAGGGTTTTCATCAAAACCCTTTTTATTTTGCGCAATTCTATATAAAACCGAAGTTGGTTGTCAAGGTCGTTGATCCGTGGATATCATTCGTCCCGTTGCGGTGACGGGATGTATGGACGATACGGGAATGAATTCATCCGCATGGCGCGGAACGTTCCTGACGATACCCGGTCATGGCCGGTGCCAGGGGTTCATCCTTTTGGCGGGAACGCAGGATGTCTCGATCTGCCTTTTCCGAGATATCCCGGTATCTCCGAAGAAGTTCGTCCTTATGAAAGATTCGGTGAATTTCCTTTTTATCATCGACGGAGATTATGGTAGTATCTTACCACGTTCCGCAAAACACATTCTATCTGGCAAAGGGGTATTACATGAAACGTTATCTCATGCTCGCGGTCGCGGCCATGTGCCTGTTGTTATCAGGCATTGCCCAGGCGGAAACGCTCATTGCCTCAGGACACCCGCAGTATCCACCCATCATGTGGAAAGAGAACAACACCATCGTAGGCGCCGGGCCGGAACTCGTCAGGCTGCTCTTCAAAGATCTTAACGTGACGGTAAATTCGCCCTTTTGCGGGGACTGGGACAAGGTCCAGCAGGAAGCAAAGGAAGGCAAGGTCGACCTGCTCGTCGGATTGTACATGACGGAGGACAGAAAGGCCTTCTTTGAATATTCCAATCCCTACGCCAAGGACCCCGTGGTAGCATTCGTGGCCCGGGGAAAGAGATTTCCCTACTCCAAATGGGACGACCTCATCGGAAAGAAAGGCACCACCACCGTCGGCGATAGCTTCGGTCAGGTCTTTGACAGGTTTCTTTCCGAAAAGCTTACCGTCACCCGTTCAGCAAAGGTGGAACAGAACTTTTCAAAACTGATCAAGGGCCGCGCCGATTATTTTGTCTACGCGATGTACTCCGGCCTTTTCGAGGCGGACAAGCTTGGCATAACGAACAAAGTGGAGATCCTTCCCAAAGAGATCTGCGTGGAGAATTGGTACATCGGGATCTCGAAGAAATCTCCCTATGTAAAGTATCTTCCCCAGATCAACAAGAAGCTCGATGAACTTATCGATAATGGAACGGTGGACAGGCTGATCGAAAAATATGGCAGCCAGTATAGAAGGACGATTGCAAACAAGAAGAAGGGGAGCCCTACAAAGGTGAAGCGGTAGGGTAGTGGGGGTAGGCTCTCAACATCCAGGCATGCGCCGCGCGGCCAGTCCATCGTTTTGATCCTTTTGGCAACGCGGCGCATCACCTGGGCAAATCCGCTGTATCCGCAAATCGATATATCGCACAGCCCTGACGTCTCTTCCTTCAGAACCGGTATTCCAGGGACAGGGATATGTTTGCCTGGTCAGACCATACCTTGACCCCGTTGGACAAACTCATGTCGATGTCAAAAGAACGGTTGAGGAAACGATGGCTGCCTGTCGTCGATATCATGAGGTAATCACCCTCAAGCCCCATGGAAAAACCTTTTCCCAGGTCTTTCTTCAATCCCATCGAGCAATGCCAGGCATGACCGTAGGTGTCCTCGTATGTGAATCGCCTTCCCGCCCTGAGAAGGTGATTGTCCTCGTTGTGGCCTTCCACGTAAGCCCAATCGGCCTGCAGGTCGAGGGTCAAAGAAGATATCCCTGTCACCTGCGCGAGGTCGACGGTGGACCGTAATCCGATGAAATAGTGCCAGTATGTTTGTTTGAAACGGATACCCTCTCCGGGCAGGATGAGATTCCCCGTTACGCCGGTGAGATCGTATTGTATGCCATCATGGGAAACGAGGTTGAACCTTTGCCAGCGCATTCCTCCGACGGGCCTTATCCTCAACCATCCCGGCAAACCGAGCCAATCGGAAACTTCGAGGTCCGCGTCAAGACGCACCATGTAGCTGGGGGCAACACGCATCTGTGATGTGCTGTACGTGGTCTTGTCGTCGAAAGTGCCGTCATTCTCCCAATCGGAATCCTCAAACTCCCCGTGAGCATTTGCCTTCACACTGGTGAGCGCCTCCATTCCAACGGAAAACCGGGGGAATGCCAATCTCATGTCCAAACCGGCCCACCAGGTATCCAGGGGAAATTCAAGCCGGCTTAAGGGCTCCTGGAGGGGATAATAAGGATTGCCGAACTCATAGGAGGTGTGACTTTTAAAGAAATATTTGACCTTCCCGCCGACGGAAAAATATTCGCTCACAGGCATTGGCTCGTCTTTCTCGACAGGCAAAGCCTCTGCGCCATCAATAAAACACAAAGTGGAAATCGCCAAAACAATTATCCCGATGAGTCCGTTGCGGCCCCAACCCGATATGTGCCTTTTCGTTTTGTTCATAAGCAGTATTTGCACATCTTAGAATCTCCGTTCCGATATTGTCAACGGGATCATGAAGATACCAGCCTTGCTTCACACGATGAATATGTACAACTTTTCCACAGGACCATATCGTCTGAAACGGCATTTTCTTGTGCGCCGGGATTTTCTTTACTGCTCAACGGCAGAAGGGGCGCCAGCGGAATCTGGTCATACTCGGAGCGATACGATGGCTCCTCAATCGCTAAAACCGTTTGAGCCGCTTAAACGTTTGAATGGTTTGAACGGTTCTAGAGCGTCAGAAATCCGTCGGGGACGAGGCTCGTTGCCAGCATGACCGTGTTGATGTCGCGGTGCTCCTTCCATACCTGGGTCTTCTGGTTGTCGGGGTCAAGCCAGAAGGCTTCGATCTTCTCTCCCAGAGGCAGATACCTCCAGAGAGTCTTCATGAGGATGGCGATGTCCCGATCCTCTGCGAAGGCATCCCTGTTTTGCTCGATGATCGATTCCAGTCTTTCCAGCGCGTGGAAACCTATTGACAGTCCCAGTTCGCGAAAGGCAAGCCGGAACCGTGCAGGAGCGTAAAGGAAGTTCTCCCTGTCGGGGTATCTCAGGCCGGGCAAGGACGCATCGAGAATCACCCGCAACGAATCGGACCCTTCAATGTCGCCTTTCACGAAAAGTTGTGCCACCCTGAAAGCATCGGTCAGAAGGCCGCCAAGGCCGAGAAGGTCATCGGTCTGCCAGTCATTTCCTTCGCAGATAACGGCAAGGTCATCAATCTCGGTGCCAAGATCAAGTGATTCAGGCCTGTCAGGATCACGTAATCCCGTCGAGGGGGTCGTGATGCCCCATGGAGGCAACAAGGGGATAGGAAAGATCGACGCTCATCTTCCAGTACATCCGCTTCACGTCCGTTCCGGGAACGGTATAGACAAAAGCGCGGTGTGCCGCCTTCGCGAGCTCCATCGCCCATCGGTTGTATGTGAGATCACCCGTCGCTCCGGCAACCACGTTAAGCGTATGCATCCATTTGGTGAGGTAATGATAATACTGACCGTCTCTATCCCACTCTTTCTGCTCATCGATGGCATCGCACGGTCCCCGTTCATCCATCTTCTTCCCTATTCTGAGGCCTCCGATCGCAGGATGTTCCCCGCCATCATCCTCGGAGAGCCCGCTGATCCATCCCGTTCGGCTACCCCCTTTACGGTGCCTGCCGAGGACGCGGTGCACCTGTTCCACGAGTTCCAGCGCCAGGTCTTTGTACCTTGCATCCCCCGTTTCCCTATAGAGCCCGAGAAAATTGCAGACACCATAGGCATCCGTCCACAAATAGCGCTTCGGAGGCCCCCCTCCGGGAACAAGTCCGGTAAGCTCTCCAAATTGCTCCATTATCCGTGCCGTCTCGGCAATCGCCCGTTCCCTGTCCATGATCCTGTCCTTTATACCGATGGCTTCCCGGTCTTACCGATAAATGTCTTTCCTGTGCCCCACCCTCACAACCCATACGGTGAGTTCTTTGTCCTGAATGGAATAGACGATCCTGTACCGGCCCTGTCGTACACGATACCTCTCCTGTCCCGTCAGTTTTTCATGGCCCGATGGCCTCGGATCCCCGGAGAGAGCCTCTATTCGTTGAAGTATCCTGCTCACATCCTTCTTCGGCAAGGCGGCAAGGTCCTTCTCGACAGATTCCTTGAAGTATATCCTATATTCTGCCATCCCGCCTCAGCCTCTTGATCATCTCATCGTAGCTGACCAAAGGTTCCGACGCCCTTTCCTCAAAAGCAATGATATCCTCCGCGTCCTCCGCGAGAGCTTCTCTGACGGCATCGTTAACCAGTTCCGACACTGAACGGGATGTCTCGACAGCCTTTAATCTCAAGGCCCTGTGCAGGTCGGGGTCCAGGTACACGGTAGCTCGTCTGGATACTGTTGCCATGGTGTCACCTCCGAAGTAGCTATGTAACTATAGCACTATAGCTACAAAACATCAATTCGCGATCTCTCCTCTTACACGCCATGTCGCCCCTCATGTCGCTTCTTCCTTTTCCATCAGCGGGCTGCCGGCCGCACCGGAGGGGACAGCCGCTGCATTTTTTGGAGCAGGTCACGAACCAGATGCTGAGAGCCGAACCCAGAGGCTGGTTCTCCTGGAAATTCACAATATTTGACGAGAACTATGTGCTCATCTTACTAACTGAGACGAGGAAGAAGATGGACCGAAGAGGCTAAGGCGTTGGAGAACCGATAAATATAAGCGGCCCTCCAACGCCTTTAGCCCGCTATCCAACTATCTCGATTGCATCCTGCCGGTTTCATGCCTCGCGATGCCCTGATAGCCCCTGATCGTCCCGTCAATGCCGCGCAGCGGTGTTCCGTTGAGAAGGCACTCCATCACCGTTCCATCTTTTTTCTTCAGCTTTACCGTAAAATCTTCGACAAAACCCTTATCCTCAATTTCTTTTATATACCTCAGACATTCATCCTTGTTCACGTATGTATCGATGGCGCGCAATCCATCTATCTCTTCTTTCTTGTAACCAAACAGTTTCAGAAAAGACCGGTTCACATCGGTAAGTCTTCCCTCACTATCGGTGATGAATATGGCATCCCTCGATTCCTCGAAAAGCCTCCTGTATTTCTCTTCGCTTTCGATGAGCGCCTGTTCCGATTGGACACGTTTCGTAATATCCAGCATTACACCGAGGACTCCTGTGATCTGCCCGGCCTCCCGGATGGGTGTTGTACTGATATGGGCCCATGCGGTCTCGTCGGCGGCTTTGAGGAAGGAGAACTCGTAGGGCCCTACCTGTTCTCCGCGCGCCGTCGCCTGGAAATGCTTCTGAACCGTATTTCTCTCCTGCGGGCGGACCACATCAAAGAGGCTTTTCCCTACATACCACTCCCGCGGATATCCCGATCTGTTCACTATCACATCGTTAACAAAGGTAAACCGCCCCTCCAGGTCAAACGTGAATACCCCGTAATGCATATTCCTCAGGAGAGCCCTGAACGCCGGATCGCTCTTCTCCAGGGATTCCTCTTCCTTCTTGAAATCTGTAATGTCCTCGGATGCCACCACCGCATGGGTAACGTAACCTGCCGGATTGAAGTACGGTGAATAGGTAACGCGGTAGAATTTCGGTTCCTCGCCGGGAAATTCCAGCCAGTTTTCATATCGTACAACATTACCGGAAAAACAGTGATCCAGATGCTTCTTGATAAACTTGAAGCTTGCCTCACCCCAGATCTGAGCAACTGAATTCCCGACTACGTCCTTTCTGGTCCTTCCATGATCACGGCAATAAGTCTCACTCGCAAATTCATACACATAGGACTTGTTGATGAGTGTCATGGAATCGATAAATGGATTTGTTTCATATTCGCCCTTCCCTTTCCCCCCTTTCTTGCCCGGTTCCGTTTGTTGCTGTTTCGTCTTTTTCGTGTCTTCCATTCGTCCCCCTTTTTGCTTTGATATAGACATACTCGTAAAGGTACACGAAAGCATCACAATGCAACCTGCGACGGAATAAATAAAAGCCCAGGGAATGAACTGCGCAGACTCCTCAACCCATGATGTCGTTACCCCCCCTTTTTTTTGAATAGTGAATGATGCAATACCCTTATGACTTATCCGGTATTGCATTTTTTGAGGATACCACCCCGTCCGAAAAAAACACAACCAAAAAAGGGATCCCATGAAAACATCGCTATGGCAGACTGATGCACTGAATTCGACCGGCCTTGACAGTCGCTTCCTGCGCCATGTTTCGGCACAATAAATGGGGCCTCAATCAATCCACTTTCTTTTTCAGGAAACTCTTGATGGTTTCCAGGAGGGGTCTGGTGATCTCCACCTTCAAATAAAGATCTCCGGGTGGTGCGAACGGTCCGACCTGAGACCCCAATCCGCGCAGGCGTATCATCTGTCCATGGGTGACACCGGAAGGGACTGTAATGAGAATACTTCGCAAGCTTTCCTTGTCCGTATAGGGTACCTTTCCCCCGCTCTTCGCCTGCCCGGGGGTGAGCGGCAGTGAATCGTATCTGTCCCCGCTTTGATCCGCCCCGATTCCGGTCATCTTTTTCAGGGCATATCCTGCCAGCTTTCCCAGAAGGCGGGAAGCCATACCCCGTTTCACTCCGGCACGCAGGCCACCGGGGTTCATGCCGCCGGTAAATATGAAGCCCCGCCCGAAAAGGCCGCCATTTCTGAATTCAAAGGTCCGGTAGCCGGAACCGTAAACTTCCTTGAAAACATCTTCAAAACCCCGGAAACCGAAGGACCGCGAGATCTCCTCAAAGATCTGGTTAATGTCGGACCCTCTGAAAATATCATTGTCGGAATAACCTTCCCGGAACCTGTCATACGCAGAATTCCCGTAGCTCTGCCTGAGACTGTCATACCGCTGCCTTTTTGCCGGGTCCGACAGAACGGCGTACGCCTCGTTTATGCTCTTCATGCGTTCAACCGCACCGGGGTCTCCGGAATTCCTGTCCGGGTGGTACTGAAACGCAAGCCTCCGGTAGGCCTCCTTGACCTGCTTGTCCGTAGCCTGGCCATCTATCTCAAGTACTTCATAATAGTCTTTTTGATCCATATTCTTCACACCTCAAGAGTGTCCCCAGTATACCCCAATCACAACCTTGCGGGCAAACACACCTGCTGGTGGATCAAGGTACGCCGTCTAATTGGCTTTAAGGGCTTTATCCTGAAAACAACGATCTGCCGGGGCAACCCGCGGGACGCTCTACCTTTCTTCTGTTGTTATCGTAATTTCACCCGGCTCGTTGCACTGGTCCACCATAAGCACCGCACGAAGGGCCAGCGGCGAGAGCCCTTCCATCACTTCGTCGTCAGTTTTCAATCCGCACGCCCCGCCTGGTGCCGCCACCTGGTGGTGAACCCTGTTGTCATCACTGTCCACATAGAGAATACCTGCCTGACCTGCGATGCCGATGCTGCTGGCAAGCGTATGCGAGGTGCGGACGAGGAGGAACTCCCTTCCGTCTTCCGTGACCGCGTATGTACTCACCATTCCCGACACATTACCCGTCAACGTGCTCGAACCTGTCTTCCTGATCTTTATCTCCATTCCAAATATCCTCAAACACCAACACAGACCCGGATCAGACGTGCATTCAAAGAACATTCATGCTCCGGATGTATGATCGCTTTTCATATCGAATGGCAACGCCACTCCTCGTTCTACTTTCAGCTGGAGCCCGTCCCATTGTTCAGTTGCTGTATCCACGGCGGCAGAGGCCGGGGCTCCCTGGGGACCACATTCCCGCCTTCACAACTCGGGCATTTCGCCCCCCCCATCTCTTCTTCGTCCACCAGGAAGGCGCGGCCGCAGTCCTTGCATTCGTATTCGTTACCAGGCATCTTCTCTGACCTCCATGGCACTATTTTTAATTCAGTATAGTATTTCCGTAAACTCTTTTCCACATCGTCAGTGAAATGCAGATCTAAGCTCACGAAAGCCCTATTGACAGCATCCCCGCCGGCGCGTAGAGTGTTCTCTATGCGTCCTGATCACGGACGGACACAAGAACGCGCGTACAATTAGCGCAAGGGGGCAACGTGTAATGCGCAAGAAAAAGAGGGTCTCCACGAATGAGCATTCGTATTCTTAGCACTTCCGCCCTGGTAGGGCCGCACATCGAGGACCTGGGTCTGCGCTTCCCGGAGCTGCGCATCGCTCCCTATCGGTCCATTGCCTGGACAGCGGGGCTCCCCGGCGCGGAAGCGCTCGTCGTTCTGCTGTCCGAACCCCTGACTGAGGCGGACCTGGAGCTTTGCCCGAATTTAAGGGTCATCGGCACTTACTCCGTGGGCATAAACCACCTTCCTCAGGCCTGCTGCAAGGCACGGGGTATTCAGATCATAAACACGCCGGGAGTATTGACGGCTGCCACGGCCGATCTGGCCCTCACGCTCCTTTTGGCCCTCACCCGGCGGGTAAGCGAAGGCGAAGCACTGGTGCGGTCCGGGGATTGGAGAGGCTGGGCTCCCGATCTTCTCCTGGGATCCAGTCTCGCGGGGAAGACCTGCGGGATCCTTGGCTCCGGCCCCATTGGCCAGGCTTTTGCCAGGCGCGCCTGGGCCGTAGGTTTGAAGGTCATCTTTTGGGACCGGCAAGGCAACCGCAGCCCGGTAGATCTTGGAGTGGACATCGCCGAACGTCTCCCCCTTGATGACTTGCTGAGGCAAAGCAACGTACTGTCCCTTCACTGTCCACTGACGGATCAAACACGCGGACTTCTGAACCGCGAGAAGCTCGCATTGTTGCCCCGGGGTGCTTTCGTCATCAACACCGCACGGGGCGGAATCATCGACGAACAGGCAGCCATCGAACTGCTCCGCCAGAAGAAGATAGGCGGTGTGGGTTTGGACGTTTTTGAGAATGAGCCGGACTTCGACCCGCAGTGGTGCACAACACCCGGAACGGTGCTGCTTCCTCACCTGGGATCCGCGACCATAGAGACACGGGAAGAGATGTCGAAACTGCTCTGTGACGGGATCAGGCAAGCTCTGCTTTCCGCTGACCTCAGTCCAAGCTGAACGTCCGCGCTCTCCTGGCCGATCGACATCCGTAACACTTGATGGCTTCCCTATTAATATATGTACAATGTACTTGACATACAGTACAGTCCGTTGTACTTTTAGTAATATTAACTATACATCAGGTGGGACAAATGGGTAAATCGTGCGGGGCGTTGAGGATTGTTAACCGGTTGAATGTATTGCGTGCAGAGCATCGCATAACTCAGGAAAAGCTGGCGAAAGAGGTAGGGGTGACGCGGGCTACCATTGTCGCGATCGAGAAGGGGGATTACAACCCTTCCCTGGGGCTTGCTTTTCGCATTGCCCGGTATTTCAAAGCAGACATCAACGACATTTTTTCAGTTGAGGAGGAAAGGAAATGAAGAGGCTGGATCCGTTTATATTGAATGTGTTTCTCTGTGGGCTTCCTGTTCTGGCCGGAATCGCCCTGTTCAACTATGTGTTCCATGCGGGGCTTGCTGCCGGCCCTCTCAAAACGGTGTATAACGCCAGCGGGTTTCTCTATGCCGCCTGGATGCTCCTTTCGGTCTACCTGAGCGTCCGGCTTGTACTGTCGGGGCCATTCCGCGACAGGGTGCTGGCCAGGTTGACCTTCATGAGGGAGCGTGACGAGCGCGAAACCCTCCTGACGGGGAGGGCAACAAAGACCACGTTGATGACCTCGCTGGCCATCCTGATCTTTCTGTTCTGCCTTTCCTGCTTTCAGGTGTCTTTCTTCAAGCTGCCGCCCGACAAAGCGCTGGATGGAAAGACCCGCGGGTTTACCCTTGGCGTTGGTTTCTCCCTCCTCAACGAATCCGGGGCGATGGGGAGCAATGCGGCCCTTAGGCAATACGATGTCTTTTCATACAACGGACTGCCGATCTCCAGTTCCGCTATCATCCTGCTTCTCATCGCCTGGCAGATCGTTTCCTACAACTGCACGATACGCCGCCTGACCAAAACGGAATAGAGTGCATGCGATGCCACTGCGGAACTTAGAAGACGGACGAGATATTGACAATCGCCCATCTTCATTTTACCATCACAATAAATGAACGAATCCATTCGAGGTGAACAAGGTGATCGGACCAAAGAGTGCAGCGAGATTTTTTGCCTTTCTTATGAGCTTGTGTGCCCTTGTTTTTTGCAGTACCGATATAGTGGCGGCACCAACCTGCACCTTCTCCGTATCGCCTGCGAGCGTCACCGCCACCGTGCATGGTCTGCCGGACCCGACCGATCCCCGGGGGGGCGGCGGGCGCCCGCCCAGGGTTACCGTCACAGCAAGCAAGGCCGAGTGCGCCTGGACCGCTTCGACAGGCGCATCCTGGATACAGCTTCTGGCCTCGGGTGGATCGGGCAGCGGATACATTGAATACAGGGTTGCGGGAAACAAGACGGGCACACCGCGCACCGGGACCATCCAGGTGGCGGGCAAGACCATCACGCTCGGGCAGGATTCCGACACTGTTTGCACCGTCGTTTCCATCTCGCCTGCGAGCGTCACCGCACCCGAGCAAGGACTGCCGGAAGCATCACCTGATCCCAGAGCAGGGGCATCGTCACCAGTACCCAGGCTGACCGTCACGACAAGCAAGGGAAACTGCCCGTGGCTGGCATCGACAAGCAGTCACTGGATTCGGCTCATAGACAGCAGGGGCCGGGGAAGCGGATATATCCGGTACAAGGTGATGGAGAACACGTCAGGTTCGCCGCGCACCGGGCGCGTAGAGATAGACCGTAAATTCATCACGATCAGTCAGGGCTATTCCGGCACCTGCACCTTTTCGGTCTCACCTGCAAGCGTTTTAGTGCCATGGCAGGGGACAGACGCCGATCCCAGAGGGGCATCGTCACCACCATCCACGCTGAGTCTCAGCTGCACCAAGGCAAGTTGTCCATGGACCGTTAAGACGAGTGCGAACTGGATCAAGCTTTTGAACGCGATCGGCGCGGGAAGCGGGACTGTCCAGTTCAGGGTGATAGCGAACAGGTCCGGTTCACCGCGCACCGGGACCATACAGGTGGCGGGAAAGACCATCACGGTAAAACAACAGGCCGAGGCGGCGAAAGGTGCGGCAACGGCAACCGGGACCACGAGAAACGCGTGCAAGGCCACTATTTCACCTTCAAGCGTGACCGTCGAATCGAGAGGGTCCTCAGGGCAATTTAAGGTCGAGACCCGTGATGATTGTCCGTGGACGGCAAAGACAAGAACCCCGTGGATAGGCATAACATCAGGCGCATCGTCAAAGGGAGGCGGTACGGTCCAGTACACCGTGGGAGAAAACAAGGGCACCAAACGGACAGGCACCATCACCGCTGCCGGCAAGACCTTCCGTATCAGCCAGAAAGAGGCCCCGGCACGCAAGAGCGCCAAAACATTGGAGGGGAACAGGAAGAAACCCGTTGCGAAGCATCCGCGGTAATGATCACTGTTTCCTGAACAGACCTTTTAATTCGACGGCTGTCCAGTCCTGAAAACCGGGGACTTTTAACCATAGCTGCAAAGAGGCAGGCACAGCAATGATCTGATACGTTGTTCGGTACGGCTTGGGCATACTTCCATCGACAGGCCAGGTGGCACCGCCTTTATTCATGGGGGTATCCAGGATCTCCTTCATCACACCGAGATCGATCTTACCCTTCTTCTCATGTCCCAGGGAAAGCAGATTCTTCCATCTCCGGACAGTTTCAAAACCTGCATGGTCCTGCAGAACAATACCCCATGAGGGGTCTGTAAAATGGTTGGTCGCAACCAGCAGCCCTTCTTCATCGCCGTTCCTCCGGCGGTGTTCAAAAGGCGCCCATTCGTAGGAGACTCCCCGCACTGTATCGGCTGCATTTATGATGAAGGCAAAGTCTGTCCTCGTCGTGTTGAAAAAGGCATCCAGCTGGTCCAGCGAACTGCCGTCGTTGAGGAAAGCCAGGAGACTTACAATGGCTGGCACACGGTCGCTATATTTGAGAGAGCCGCCGGAAGGCAGACCATTGTTGAGTTCCAGAAATATGCCTTCCCCGTTCAGGCCGGTCGTGGCGTAGATCACACCGGCAAAGGTGACGATAGCGTTGGGAATTCCCGAGTCAGGATTGAAAACGGTCACGGTAAGGCTTTGCGCAAATTCAACATATTTCTCGAACCAGTCGTAGTTCCTTCCCGCAATGAGTGGTTGCTTGCCCGTATATTCCCCCCAGGCGATGATCCCCGAGCATCCGGACATGGAGCCATAATGCTCGATCGCGTTCAGCATGATCTGCTCTTTCAGAGAAAGCCCGGATGTTTCCGCCATGCCCTCTATGATGTCCTTAAAACGCTGCGGGTAAAGACGGTACAAAGACACTGCCGCCTTGTTCATCTTGTCATCGGAAAGACCCCTGCCCTGCTGAAAATAATCAAGAATGGCATTCTTATACAAGCTTTTCAGATCACCGCTCAACAGACGTCCATACTGACGGCCCATCTGGCGATAGCTTCCGTGAAGGACCAGCACATTGATCTTTCCGCTTCGATAAAGCTTGCCTCCTTCAAAGGAGGATATTAATTTTAATCCCGCTGGCTCGGGTACCGGTTGCGAAGCCAGACAGTGGGCTGCAAAAACGAGCATGATGACCGCTATTGTTAAACGACTCCAAATCTTCATATCAAATCCTCGACTAGATCTTATACCATATCGTTTCATGAATCCATCGACTTCCTTATACCCCCTGCCTCTTAGCCCCGGGTAACTTTTGTATTTACGGGCGGCTGGCGGCAGCGCTATTTCACATAGCAGTATTTATAAATGTAGCATAGAAAGAAAGACTTGTGAAACTTCGGGGATGCCCTTCGACCCGAATTCCATGCTTACGGAAACAGTCAGGGGTTGACACCGGCGCCATTTACGTTGAAGATTAAAGGAAATAAAGCCCCTGAGAACCGGGGCGACCAAATGCATCAAGGGGGTTCCACATTATGAACGAGTCAGGGAAGCCACACGGTGCGGGCCGCAGTACATTCGACCTTATCGACACAGACCGGTTCTTCGAGGTGCTCAAGGTGCGGAAGTCAATGGTTTTGCTTGACCTCGGAGCGGGCAGCGGTGATTACACGATTCCTCTCGCGGAGGCTACCGGGCCCGAAGGCCGTGTCTTTGCTGTGGACGCGTGGGAGGAAGGACTCGCCCGGGTGAGACAGCGTGCGTCAGGCAGACACCTCCGCAACATCAGCACGCTCGTGGCCGACGTGAACAAACACATCCCGGTGGATGACAGGACAGTTGATATATGTCTCATGGCAACCGTCCTGCACGACTTGCTGCGTGAAGGAACGGGAGAAACCGTCTTGCGTGAAACGTTGAGGGTGTTAAGACCGGGCGGAAGGCTCGCGGTGCTGGAGTTCAAGAAGATCGAAGGCAGTCCCGGCCCGCCCCTTCAGATAAAGCTTTCGGAAAAGGATGTCGAAAACCTTCTTACGCCCTTTGGCTTTCGCACCGACAGCGTATCCGACATGGGGGAGTATCATTACCTCTTCATCGCTTCACCACCCGGCTGAAACGCCAGCCTGCTCCGGAGCGGCGAACCACTTAAAACCCGCCGGGGTTGCTTGAAAGATCTTGACCATCTCCAGGGGAACCTTTCTCAGTGGTCGAAGTGGAGATCCACCCTGGACCGGTCGCCTTCCCGGGACACCTTGATCCTGTCCGAATAATGACGGACGAGGAATCCGGACATTCGGGCGAGCGCCCCCGGGTCGTCAACGATTGCAGCCATATCGGGACGCTCTTCGGGAAATTCCACCGCCGGGCCCTCGTAGGTTATCCCGATGTTCAGGCTCAATTCGTCGAAAACTGCGGTCATGACGATCTCTTTGCCTCCCATTCCGCAATGGACGATGGCCTCCGCGAATTCGTTCATGGCGGCCATGGCCCTGTGAATAATATCCTTGCGGGCCCCCCAGGAGGCGCCCAGGTCCTCCATAAACCGGAATACGGTATCCGACGAATGCTCGCCCGACGTGAGCTTCAAGGTTGCGCTGCGTGAGATCCCGATGCGCATGATCAGGTTAAGGCCGATTGCAAGCACCGTGGTGACTGTCAGAGAAGAACTGAAGAAGGGTTTCAGCCAGGGGTGCACGTGGTGATAGAGATTGGGGAATATGTCCACGCTCATGCCGAACATGAGAGAGACTGCAATGACAAATGTCTTGCGGTTATCGATCATCCGGGAGGTCATCATCTGGATGCCGGAGATCACCATGAAGCAGACCATGTAGACCAGCGCCCCGCCCATGACCGGCTTGGGCATAATGCTGAACACTGCGGCCAGTTTCGGCAGAAAGGCCAGGGCGATGAAGAGGCCCCCTATGTAATAGGCTATGACCCTGCTCGTCGCGCCCGTGGCCACGGTGAGACCGACGCTGGCGGCGTAGAGGGACTTTCCCAATGCCCCCAGGGAACCGCCGATGATCGACGCAAGCCCGTCGGCCAGGGTACCCCTGCCGATATTGACAAGGTCCGGACGGACCCAGGCTGTGTCGTTGACCTTCTGGCACATTGTGAGAGAGGCAACGGATTTCAGGGTGGAGGCCAGGGTGACAATGACGATCGGGATCAAAAGAGCCGGGTCAAAGGAATAGCTGATGTGAGAAATGTCCGGCAAAGACAGCATCGGGGCCTGAACTATCTCCTGCATCTGGGCCGTCGTCAGTACCCCCAGGAGAATTGAGGCGCAGTAACCGCCCGCAATTCCGATGATGACCGAGTAGAGGCGCAGTTTTCCCCTGCTCCACACACTGGTTCCCACCATGATGGCAAGCGTTATTACCGCTACCGACACGTTCGCTGTCTCGATCGGGCTGTTTTTGTCCTTAACACCCATGAAGTCAAGGATCATTATGGGAACGATGTTGAGGCCCACCATGGTTAATACCACGCCTGTGACATCGGGAGGAAAAATGACGCGAAGGCGGTGCATGACCCGGGACAGCAGGCATTCGATGACGCCGGAAACGATGGTCATCCCGAAGATAAGGGGCAAGCCGCCCACACTGCCGGCCAGAACGGAAATGGAGAGAAAGCTCGGATCGGTCCCCTCGGTACAGAGATAACCGCTGCCCACGGGACCGCGGTTCAGGGCCTGGAGAATCGTCGCTATGCCGCCCGCGATCATCGTCATGGATACGACATTGCGGATAAGGTCGGGGCTGCAGCCCATCTGGCCCATGACAATGGCGACCACAATGAAACCGCTTGTCAGGAAAAAAATATGCTGGATGGCCAGCACCATACAGATACCGATCGGGGGCCGGTCGTCAACACCATAGAGAAGATTTGCCGGTTTCTTTGCCATATGCGGATCACCTCGTTTTCTTATCATCTGGTACATGTTTCGTAATCAGCCGGAAATAGTCTGCCAGACCGGGGTACCGGGCACTATCACTATGGGACCACGGGGGGCAACGGAGGGACCAGGGTTACCCATTCTCCAATCCCAACAGCCGCGCCGCATTGGAAAAACAGATTTTCTCCTTATCGCTTTCTGTCAGAAACGGCAATTGCAGCAGAAACCGAAGTTCTTCACCCTGATCCATCCATGGACTGTCCGATGCAAACAGCAAACGGTCCGCCGGATGTTCCTTGAGGATGCGTTCCCGGAATGTCCCGGGCATCTGGCGCAGCACAAAGGCCGTGTCCAGGTAGATGTCCTGACCCAGCAGATGTTCCGCCGTTTCCTCGTAAGCGTCTTCCCCTCCCAGATGGGCAGCGATCATGCAGAGTTCCGGAACGGCCTCGTGAACCGCGGCGAGACCCTTCGGCGTCCCATGGACCGGATAGGGAAGCCCCCGATCGACCCCGGCATGGAAGAGAATGAACATGCCTTCCGCCGCCGCCCTCTCATACAGAGGATACATCCGGGGATCATCAACAAAGAAATCCTGATAATCAGGGTGAAGTTTAAAACCCCGAAATCCTTTTCGCTTCAGCATTCTCATCTGCTCGGGGCTCAAGGGGTCGGCGGGGTGCATGGCGGCAAGCGCTTCAATGCCCGGTTGCCGAATGGCTGTCAGCCATCTTTGAATAGATTCAACCTGTTCCGGCTTCGTCGCCACGGCCGCCACGACGGAAAGATCGATCCCGGCAGCCGCCATGGACCTTTTCAGTCCCTCCAGGGTGCCGTCCGCACAGGCGCCGATCCCCGACCGCCGGCAAACCGCCGAGACCGTACTATGAGCCACACGGTCGGGATAAACGTGGGTATGGAAATCGATCTTCACAGTCCCCTGCCTGCCCTTAAGTCCTGCTTATCTCTTCCATAATGACGACTTCCGGTTTTCCCACGACAAAGGAAACACTTTTTGCAAAAAAGCTTTTAAGATAAGGTGTGGAAGAATGAAACTTTAAAGAATCTTCGTCCTTGTACTGTTCGACTACGACCAGAGTGTTCGGGTCGGCCTTTTCTCTGTTCAGAGAATACAACACAGTTCCTTCCTCTTTGGCCACCCTGGACATTAACTCTTTAAACTCTCCTAACGCTTCATCCATTTTTCCTTCCACAATCGGCAGCCTGGCGATAAGCGTGATCATTTTTCTACCTCCTTTTCTATGATGACCAGGTGATGTCTATAACACGACGCCCGGACCACTATCAAATGCCACAACAACCAGAGAACACAGTTCAGAAGTTGTTTAATTCCCCGGGGAACATCCCCTGCCTGCCACCATACTCAGGCTCGCAATGACTGGTATCTTTCTATTTCTTGTTGCCTGCCGCTGCAGGCCTGGCTTTGATTGTAAAGACATCATCTGCGAAACCGGCGCATTCAATATAACTGCCCCGGGCGGCATATGCATCGCCTGTATCGAGCGCGCTGTCATAGGTCGCGGTTTCATCGGAAGAGAATATGATAATTCTCCCCCGTTCAGGTTTTGTAAAGCTCAGAACCATGCCTTCATCAGCCGCGAGCCATTCGTTATATCCATCGCTCCCTATCCTCAGGGAATTCTCTCCGGTCTTCAATGCAGCGGCACTCTCTTTCGGACTGTATGCCATGTCGGAAACCCATGCCCATGTGGCCCCGTTTTTCTCAAAAAGGGTGAGTTCCGTCTGGTCGCGGATAGAGTCGAAGGGCATGCCGGCGAATTCAGGGGAATCGATCCTCTTGAGACCATTAAAGAACACATATCCCGGCAGGTCTTTGTACAACAAGGATTTTGTATAATGGGATTGCGTCACCGGAATCGACTCAAAAGGAGAAACATTGCGCCGCAGCCAAACCTTTCCATCCATATCGATCTTGAGACGTTGCGGGTTTTCAATTGGCTTCACTTTTTGCATAATGATGCTATCGATCCCGAATGACGCGATGGAGGTTATCAGATAGCTCTCCCCGCCTGTGCTGCCGAGATAGAAACGGTTGCCCTTAGTATCGTGATAATAGCCATTATTATAGACGAGGACCGTTGCCGCTGTTTTCTTATGTTCCTTGAAGAAGAACAGAGTGGCGCTGTTCTTGTCCTTATCAAAGACAATCCGGCCCAATTTAGTTTCGTTGGCATAATGACCGCCAAGGGAAGCATAATCCTGCGGCAATTTCTGCGCCTCCGGCGGTATCGAAACGGTTTTTTCTTCTTTTGCAATGAGCTTTTTTTCAACCAGTACCGCATCCAATATGTCGAGCGCTATTTTCATTGCGCCGCTTTCAGCTCCCGAGGCAATAACGGCAACAGATATTTTCTTGTCAGGGACCGTGTAAACCATAGAAGAGTAATTTACAGTGCCCCCGCTCTTGCCTAATATCTGAATTCCCGCCGCATCATACCGCGGAACGCCTATAAGGTCCCAGCCAAGTCCATATGAAAATGAGGGTTTTTTGAGGACGGTCGCAAACGCCGAAGGTTGCGCCTTTTTCATCTCCACGAGAGATGATCCCTTCAAGAGCTTACCCCTCGTTAAAACACTATCCGTAAAACGGCAGAGTTCCTCGGCAGTTGATGACAGTCCGCCAGCACCCAGGAGAGAGATTGATTCGGGCGGATGAACTTTCGCGGTTTCAGGGTCATAGTACAGGGCTATGGGCCTGCCCATCATCTCCCCCAGGCCCATGCCGGTGTTTTCCAGACCCAGCGGCTTGAAGATCCTCTCATTAAGAAAGTCCATGTATCTCCAGCCGCTTACCCGCTCCACTATCATTTCCGCCAACGTGAACCCATCATTGCAATACACTGCCATTGCACCCGGGGCATGTTTGAGGTGCGCGCGGGCCAAAGTGTTTATCGTTTCCTGCTTGATATTGTCATCGTACCTGAACGTGAAGGAATTCGCGCTCTCGGTCCCCGGCATGCCGGATGTGTGGTTCAATAGCATTCTTACGGTGATCGTCTTGTATCTGTGGTCAGCCATCTTGAACTCCGGAAGATAGTCCGTGACAGGCCGATCAAGGGAGACCTTGCCGTCGTCAACGAGCAGCATGATCGCGGTTGCCACATACATCTTACTGATAGAACCTATATTGAACAGCGTATTTCTGTCGACAGGGATACTCTCCTCTCTGTTTGCCATGCCAAAGCCTTCGGCGTAAACAACCTTGCCATTGACCTTTATGGCAACGGTAGCACTCCCGCACTGGCCGCTGTTTATGGCCCGCCAGACCTCACTTCGGGCCGTGGTAACAGCATCTTTATGAAGATCGGGTTGTATCTCCGTCGTCTTGCCTGATGCAAGTACTGTTATCAGCATGAAGCACAGCCAAACCGCACCGATACGTCTGACTCTTGACATTACACCCTCCCTTTCTTGTCCTGGCAAAAAATAGCTTTTTACTGGAAAGGAGTATAAAAAGACCGGCCTTGCATGTCAATCAAATGCGAACGGAACATGCGAGGTTCGAAAAATGACCCACCCCGGAGGCGGTCTATGGTAAGTTGGCCCCTCAAAGAAAACCGATGGGACCTGGGGCGGGAAAGAGATACATAACATTCGTTCAAAAGGTAAATAACTTTTCCGGGCAAGCTTCCATCCCTTCCTCCCGGCAATGTCCCTGCCCTGTTCTTTTGGAAACTAAGAATATGGAAGGCGTGCTTATTATTGACATTTTCGGGGGAGAGGAATACCATTTGCGTAATACCACCTGCGATTATCATCGCTCGTTCAAATCTGGCAGAAAAAAGACTGTGAAGATGTGAATGGCTTTCCCAGGGTTGGTCTGGCAGAAGAAAGTGCACAGAGATGCAGAGGGCATTCCCGAAGATGACGATCCAGACTCCAGGCAACCATATGATGGGATCTTTATACAAGACGACATACCAGTCGGCGGCACTGGCTTTCACACTTTACGTCTTGCTCTTTCTCTTTGTCGACCGCCCCGTCAGTATGTGGCTGCATGCCTGCTGCGCGGACAACCAGGTTCATCAGGCTGGAGTGTTCTTCTCCACGCTGGCCTACGGCGCGTACGTTAGTCTGGCATTGGCATTGGCGGTCGTTGCCGTTCTCGCAGCCGATCCAGGTCGAGAGAGGCCATGGACCGGACCCGTGTTGTACGTCTGTCTCAGTTTGGCCATTGCCTGGTGCGTTGGGGACGGCCTGAAATATCTGCTCGGACGTTACCGGCCCGTTATGCTCTTTGAGGACAACCTCTACGGATTTCACTTTTTCTCGACACAGTGGCGGATGAACTCAACGCCTTCGGGCCACACCCTCAGGGCCTTCGCCGTATGCACTTCGCTGTCCGTTCTATTCCGGCGGTATGCGGGTTATTTTATCGCACTCGCCACACTCATCGGCCTCAGCCGTATTGTTGTGACGGATCACTACGCAAGCGACATCGTTTTCGGCGCCTTTATCGGAACCTTCTCCGCCCTGTGGACAGCCGCCCTCTTCTTCCGGGATGAGGGGCAGGAGCATTCGGGTACACGAGGGAAGGACCGGTAACATATAACTATGATGCAACTGGTCAGGACAGGCAGAAGATAATGACATGGCCATGCTAAACGTGATAGAAACAGACAGAAGATAACCCGTTTTTCGGGCAGACTGGCTTTTACGCCCCGGAGGGCACATGAATGAAAACCGTATTGTGCGCGGAATGCTGTCCGCAGTTTTCCTCCTTATCGCCTTCGGCGAGATAACACATGACTGTCTCGATGTGTTGTAACCAATAAGACATACTGACAAACATGCAGGGCGGTCCCGAATTCCTTACTTTTTAACGAATGTCTTTCTCGGCCCCCGTGGGTTAGATTCCCCCACGAGGGGCTTAAGTTATTACCCATTGAAGGTTTCAGTATGCTGGGGTTCGTCAAGTCCCCCACCTGCCCCTTTGCAGATTATTATTAATGTTCTGCTTAATCTGCCGATAATTAGTTCGAAGCGGAGTTCGTTTCCAACATTCCGGGTGAATAGTGCCGGAACTGGAACACCAAATTATTTAAGGAGGGGTTGAAATGAGAAAGGTGTTGTGGGTGGTAATGGTGTGCTGTTTTTTCCTGGGCCTTGCAATGTCGGATACCTATGCGGCAGGTCAGGCTGATGCTAAGACACTCATCCAGAAAGGTGCGGCGTTCTACAAAGCCAACGGTAAGGACAAAGCATTCGCGGAATTCACAAATCCAAAGGGGCAGTTCACGAAAGGCGATCTCTACATATTTGTCGTCGATTCAAAAGGTAAGGTCTTTGCTCACGGCGGCAATGCCAGGCTCGTAGGGAAAGACATGTCCGAGTTGAAGGATGCCGATGGCAAGTTCTTCATGAAAGAGATCATAAAGACCGCAAATGAAAAAGGGAGCGGGTGGGTCGACTACAAGTGGACGAACCCGGTAACCAAGAAGGTCGATAGCAAGACCACATATGTGGAGAAGGTCGATGGCTATGCTTTCGGATGCGGCATCTACAAGAAATAAAATATCTCGGAAACACCGTACAAACGATAATGGCAGAATGTCAATGGGGCATTCTGCCATTTTTACCTCTGGAAGGAGGGAGATGTGAAACACTATTTCGTGAACCTTAAGTTATCAAGAAAGATCTTGTTCTCGCCCATGGTTGTCCTCGCCATGTTGATCGTATTTGGGGTTGTTGCATATCTCGGGATGATGAATCAGAAAAGTGCCATGGATGACATGTATCACGATACGTTTGCCAACTATCAAAAAGCCTCCAAACTAAAGGACGAACTCACGAATGTGCACGCCAATATCTATAAAGTGTTGAGTTGGGCAAATTCGAATTATAACAAAGATAAAGTGGAGGCACTGGGAAAAACACAACTGGCGACGCTTCAAAAGGCCATCACGGATGTCGAGAATCACCTGAAACGGAGTAATATAGGAGCGGAGGAAAAAAAGATCTATGGCTTACTCCTCAACAACCTTAGAGAATACAACAAACCGGTAGAAGGTGTTATTGACGTCGCGTCCGTCGATATCGCGTCCGCAACAATGTTCATGGGAACAACAGACGATAAATTCCAGGTGCTGAACAAGAATCTCACTCAAATGATGAACCAGGAAGACAAGCGGAGTGAATCGAATTACAAATCTTCCGTTGCCAGCTACCGCCGTGTGTTCGCGTTGTCTATCATTGTCCTTGTCATAGCCATAATAGTCTCTATCCTGGCCACCGTGCTTACCACACGAGTTATCCTTGAACCCATTAACAAGACCGTGCAAATGATCGGGGATATCTCCCAGGGGAACCTTACAAAACGAATAGAGACAATCTCACAGGATGAAATAGGGTCAATGGCGCGAATTTTTAATGATTTCGTTGGAACCCTGCATCATACAATATCCCGGGTAGCGGATAGCAGCAACCGTGTTTCAGATGCTGCGGCAATGCTCGACAACGGCGCAGAGCAAATGGCTGCGGGCATCGAACAGGCCACGAGCCAGGTCAATTCGGTCGCGACCGCGAGCGAAGAGATGTCTACGACTTCCTCCGAAATAGCACAAAACTGCGTACGGGTTGCAGGAAGTTCTGAAAATGCCAATAATTCCGCTCGAACCGGGGAAGAGATCATTACAGGAACGATATCCGTTATGAACTCCATCAACGAACGGGTGAGGGACTCCGCTCAAATCATTGAGAGCCTCGGCATGCGTTCAGAACAGATAGGTGCCGTGGTGGGCCTTATCAATGAAATAGCCGACCAGACGAACCTGCTTGCCTTGAATGCGGCCATCGAGGCAGCGCGGGCCGGCGAGCATGGCAGAGGTTTCGCCGTCGTTGCCGATGAGGTCAGAAAGCTCGCGGAAAGGACTTCCCATGCAACCAAGGAAATAAGCGAGACGATCATAGCAATGCAAACCGAAACAAAAAATGCCGTCAATTCTATGCAGGAGGGAGTGTCCGAGGCCCGGCGCGGAGCGACTGAGGCCACCAAGTCGGGGGATGCGCTTCACGACATATTGAATCAGGTTAATGTGGTGACAACAGAGATAAATCAGATTGCGGTCGCATCGGAACAGCAAACAGCGACGACAAACGAAATAGCCAACAACATACAGCAGATATCCGAGGTCATGGCCGAAACCGCGCGGCAGATCCAGGACAATGCGAATGCCGCTTCCCAATTAGCCGGGCTATCCCGGGATCTGCACGACGTGGTCGGACAATTCACCTTGTAAAAGGAGGACAAGACCACGCCAGGATACGAGTTGGGAACGGGGATGCCCTTTACATTTTCACTTTCTCAAGGCGGGACCTCTAGCCTGCCAGTTGATGTTGTCATGATCAACCCCAGGATGAAGCAAGATGCCGCCCCGAGAAGGCCTTCTGCGATCATCGGGGGGGTTCGGAAAACGACAGAACGTGAAGATGTATAGGGCATCCCCAAGGTTATCCGCAGTCTATCATGTGTGGCAGGGAGGGTAGGTAATCCGTTTTAATCGAACACCGAATCCGGCACAAGGGCAAAAGGTGTTCGAGGTTGAGCGGATTTTACAACCTGGGCAAGTTCTCTTTTGACTCTGGCTAATTCTATTTCCGTTTCTGATAGAGCTTTCTTTGCAGTGCCTACCAAAGAAAGTCTTCCTTTTCTTGCTTCTCTGACCCAGTAGGTTATTGTTGGCTTTTTTACCCCCACTGAACAGTTTTGAGTCTTTTTTCCCTTCCCGGAAGTAATACTCTCATACCTGGGTCCGGTAAGGGGTAGGAAGAGTTCGTTCAGGAGGAGTTCTTGGAAAAAGATCGCGCCTTTCGTTCCATGCTTTTTGCGCTTTGGTCGGTTCTCTTATGCTTCGTCGGGTTGAACCCTGTCGGGATGTTCCTGTTCCTGTGGGTGTTGGCCATCCCGGCATGGGTGCTGGCCTGTCTCGGACTCTATCACGGGATGAAAGCTATCCTGTTGCGTGAACCCCGTCGGGCTCTCGCGATCCTTGGCACCGTGATCTGCACGGCAGTCGTATTGTTGCCCCTGTACCCCGTAGTCTGGCAGTGGTATGTCCATCATCACCCATGACTTACCCCCCCCCGGACTGCACAGAAAAAAGGAGGGATGATCATGGGTGGCTATAAGGCACGAGTCTATTACGATCTGGAAGGAATACCCCATACATGGGTTCAACTCTCGGGATCCGATGGCGCTACGGAAACCAAGGGCTTCGCTCCAGCGGTATACTCACCTGTGTGGAAAGGGCGTGTCAACGACGATACCGATCATCAATGGACCCTGTACCGCGAATATGACATAACCATGACCCAATACCGGGAAATGCAGCGTGTCATAGACAATTGGGAAGGCCGCGACCTGCCGTACGTCTTCGGACAGCGTGATTGCCGCGACCTTGTAAGCGATGTGATGGCACAACGTGGAGGGCGTGGTGGCGCGAGCAGCTACACATTCAACAGCCAGGCTGAGATCACCTACACCGTCGAGGGAAGCATCACGATATTCAAGGAACTTGGAAATGATCCGAACCTGCTCAATGATCTTTCAACGAAGATACGTTCCCAGGGCCCGGGCTGTGATCTCCTCAATGGATATGAAGTACAGGAAGCAATGGAAAGCGGCTACTGGCCTGGGCCGTACAGCCATTCTCCGGGCATGTGAAACCGATTACCCTCTTTGCCGGGGTCAGTCGAGTTTATGTGATGCCAGACGGATGATAGTTTTCCGCTATTTTTATTATGTATGGAGGCGACGGAATCTGCTGCACATCGAAGGCGGCATTTCCGGCATGAGAATGTGAGAATGCGAGGGACATCCCCAAGAGTCCCCTGCCCCCTTGGCCCCCTGGTAGCCTCCTCATCTCTTCAGCTCCCGATAGAAGTTCTCATGGACGCCCAGACCAAGGAGGAAGAGCGCCTGTTCATCATACCCATAGGCCAGAAGGAACTGCTGGTCAAGGACAGGGAATTTGTATACCCGTACACCAGCCAGATCACCCTTCCTCTCTTCGCCGCATGTTGGATCCGACATGATATGCCTGATCGCGTCGTTGACCGGCTTGGCCTGATTACGGTGAAGCTTCCTGTAGACACGCCTGAAATATGGCGACTGGACAATGTTCATTCTTCAGAGCGGAATTCGAAGGGCTCGAACTCGCCCTGCTTCTTCGCTGCCAGGATGTCCCGGATCAACTCACCCGGAAGGTCCGGGTTGTCCAGGGCAGCTTTTCCGATCCGGGCCCAGTAAGCCACCTGCAGGGGAACGGTCCTGCTTTCGGCTTCCGCGCTCTTCCTGGCCGCATTGTACAATTCATCGTCTATACGGATCGCTATGCTCATGTTATTCACCTCTGTTACAATTGTAGCACATTGAAACGGGAAAGCAAATACAGTCATACTGTAGTTCCTCAAACCAGCGTCGGCACTCAGGCTTCCTTCACTCTCTCCGTCACGATCCGCTGTGCCGATGCGCCTTCAATTGCCTTCACGGCTATGGTCTGGACCTGCTGTACCGATTCGTCCGCCTTTTGCGTCAGCTGCCGTATCAGTTCCTCTTGCTCCCTAATCTTTGACTGCAATGCCTCCACCGCCTACTCGTGGAGCTTCTGCTCTCCCTCCGTCTCTTTCTGGATCAATTGCATCTCATGTTTCAATTTGAACTCGATCCTTTCCGTTTCCGTCTTCTCCGTGTCCTTGACCGCCTTTTCCAGTTCCTTCGGGAATAGTTCTGACGATCCTGGAATGCTCTGTACAAAATGAGAACGCGTATACCCCGGGAACTCAGACAGCGCGGAAATGAGAGAAAAGGGCTCAGGGCGGATCCTAACCCCTGAGCCCTTTTCTCTCCATACGAAACAACACAAGATTGACAGCCCTGAAACGCGGCGAGCCAAGAACTCTGACAAGGCCCTGGCTTGCGGTCCAGGCGATGACGGCGATCAAAAGGATCGCAAGCACAGGTGGCAAGGGAATAGGGAGGTATGCCTGCAAATATCCCATGGCCATGACGAACGCATAATGGCAAAGGTATATGCCGTACGTATCGGCGCCGGACCCGACCATCGCATCCGTCAGCCGGTTAGTTCTCTTGAGGGCGATCAGCCGGTAGGCTGAGGCGAGAACGAGATTGGCGCAGAGGAACTGGAAGGCAAGGCCGCCCGCCAGGAAATAGCCCCGAGGAGTGTATCCATAAACCTGTAATTGGACATGGGTCTCGACGGCGTAGGGTATGAAGGATATGGCAGTTGCCGCGACGAGAGGAATGACAGACCGCGACATTCTTTCGATCACAGTGGTCCGGTCGCCAAGCCACACGCCCCAGAAGTAGAACAAAGACCAGGCAGCGAACAACTTGCCCCAATGCCATTCGAAGAAATAACCGTCGGCCCCTCTCGTCCACAGCAGGGTGTCCGATATTACGTAGAAGACAATCGACAGGATCGCCGCAAAAGCGATGATCGCATTGCCGGCTCGTCCCTTGAGAAACCGGCTGACCAACCCGTGAAGGAGGAGAAGCTGCAGGAGGACAAAAATGAAATAGAGATGGACATACCCGGTGGCAATGTTCCACAGGGAGCTGAAAGACCACAAGGGTGCGCCGAAAAAGATCTTCACCAGGAACATGTAAATGATGTTCCATGCGAGGAAGTTGACAATGATCGGGGCGCTCCTGTGCCTGAGAGTGCCGGCGAAGGCAGTCTTGCCTTTCCCGGACGGAAGACCCCCACCGGCCAGGTATCCGGAGATGATGAAGAAAAGGGGGACCGCAAAACGGACCGCCGATGAAACCGCAGCCGCCCGCCACGGGTCCTCCCGAAAAGAAACCATGTCACTGGAATGACACAGCACGACAAAGAACATCGCGAAGGTCCTTGTGAGTTCTATCCATTTGAGGCTGCGTTTTTCCACTTTTCATCCCGGGACGTCTCGAAGACCGGTCTATACCCTAACAGGACCAGGGGCAAGCCGAAAAGAAAATGTGACGAATCCCCCCCCGTTGGATTCGTTTCTTCCGCGGAGAGCCCTGGGGGGCCTACGGGACATCCTGTGTCCCGCGGGTGCCCTAAGGAATAGCATCTGCCTGATACCACCGACAGCCATCATTACTCGTTCAGGCTTGGTAGAAGAGAGAATGTGAAGATGAGAAGGGCGTTCCTAAAGTTCCACCGATGCCTCCTTAACCAGCAGCCAGAGAGACACTCGCCAATAGGTTAATAGCTCTTTCGCGCGAGCCTCAATCTTTTACTCCCGGTAATGCCTCTGCCTTATTCTCCCAGGAAACTGAAGACCTTCGCCAGTTGACACGTGTATATTATAGAGATATACTTTAACCATGATATCTGACCTTCTCCTGAAGTGCACCGGGTTCGAATGGGACAGGCACAATTCAGAGAATATCAAAACACGGCACAACGTGACACCGGTTGAATGCGAACAAGTATTCTTCAATATTCCCGTTGTGTCCGGTGACGACGAAAAGCACTCGGAGAAGGAAAACCGCTTCTACGTGTTAGGCCAGACGGACTCCGGCAGGCTATTGTTTCTGGTCTTCACGGTTCACAGGGACAAGGTACGGATCATATCTGCGAGAGACATGAACAGGAAAGAAAGGAGGTCCTATCAAACCCATGAAGAAGATCCCCCGGTTCAAGACTGAAGAAGAGGAAAGAGATTTCTGGAGGAGTCACGATTCCACGGAATACGTTGACTGGAAGAAGGCACGAAGACTCACGCTTGCCAACCTGAAACCCTCCGTGAAAACGATCTCTCTCCGTCTTCCTGAATCCATGCTTGAAGAACTGAAGCTTCTGGCAAACAAGCGCGACGTACCCTACCAGTCTCTGGTCAAGGTCTTCCTGTCTGACAGGATAGAACAGGAACTCGCGGCCAAGGGGCATGAGAAGTCATTGCATCGGATCGCAGACAAGTCCGGCTCCCGTTGAACTTCGGCGTTATCGGATAGCAAGTAGACTTATGGCATGGCAACGAGGAGAAAGGACCTTTGGGGACACCCCATTCTCAGGTTTTTCCTGTCCTGCCGGCGGTCACGGGAAGCTGTATCCTCTTTCCTCAATCAGTTTCCGCCCTCGTTTCACGGCCATGCTCACCGCGGATGCGGAGCACCCCGTCCACGTCCTGCCATGAGTTCACGCGCCTGCCGAGAATACGAGTTGGGAACGGGGATGCCCCTGCCCGGCGCAGGGCCCTGGTGAATAACGCGAAGGGGGCATCAGAGCGGTAGTTATTTTATTATTAAACCCGAACGTCCCCCGCCTGTTCCGTGGGTCAAGCCCTCAGGTAATCCAGCACCTCATAGACCTTCACTTTTTCCAGTGCCGCGTCGATCTCATATTCTCCGACTTCCTTCAAATCAAGTTTGTACTGGGCGGCCTTGCGCGTTCTGTCGCTGATCAGAATGCCGTTCGGGAATGGCTTCGCGAGGGACTGCAATCTAAAAACAGTGTTGACGGCATCACCGATCACCGTATAGTCCATTTTCTTATCGAAGCCTATGTTCCCTATGACGGCATCACCGGTGTGTATTGATATGCCCATTGACAGCGGCACCCCTATCTCCTTGAGGAAATAATCGCTCACATCTTTCATGGACGACTTCATCTCAAGTGAAGCGAAGATGGCATTGTCGGCATCGGCAATATTAGAAATCGGCGCTCCGAATAACGCCAGAAAACCGTCTCCGAGGTATTTGTCAACGATCCCCTGGTGCCTGAAAACTATTTCTCCCATGACGGAGAAGAAATAGTTTATCATGGGAACCGTCCTGTGCGGACCTATGTTCTTGGCCAGCTTCGAAAACCCTCTTATATCGATATTGAGGAATGTCAGGGACCTGAATTCATTGACCGGCGAAGCGCCGGCTGCCTCGGCGTGGATGATCTTGTCGACCACCTCCGACGGCACAAACTTCTGAAATATTTGGCGAATACCGCGCTCGTGCTCTGCCATGGAAACTGTTTCCGCATAGAGCCGCGAGTTCTCAACAGCAACCACCAGTGACGAAATAATCGACCGCAGGAGATCCTCATCGCTTTTGACGAAATCTCCGCTCTGTTTGTTCAGCAGCTCTATGATGCCCATCACTTTCCCTTGAGATATCATGGGAACACACAGGACGGATCTTGTCTTGAACCCTGTGGTCATGTCTATCGAAGGAAAAAAATGGGGCGAATTCTGAGCATCGTTCACCATGATGGATTTCCCCTGCGCGGCTGCATATCCCGCTATGCCCTGTCCCAGCTTGATCGTCGATCCCTCGAGTACGGCGACATCGACGCCGAAGGTGATCTTGAATTCCAGCTCACCGTTGCGGACAAGGAACAGGGAGCCGGCTTCCACCTCCATTGTTCCCCGTATCATATCCATAGCGTACTTCAGAACCTCATCGATATTGAATGTCGATGCCGCGAGGGAACTTCCGATCTGTTTAAGCGTATCGAGCTGCTGGTTCCTCCTCGATACAGAAGCCGACAGCCGTATGCGCTCGACGACAAATGCCACGCTGTCCCTCGCCACATCGATAAACTGCGCTCCCTTATCCAGGTCGGCAAGACTCGGTGCGCACAGGACCATCACGCCCTTGACCTCGCCGCTCACCCGAAGGGCGGTCACGAT
The DNA here is from genome assembly GCA_028698615.1 of Syntrophorhabdaceae bacterium. Taxonomy (NCBI): domain Bacteria; kingdom Pseudomonadati; phylum Thermodesulfobacteriota; class Syntrophorhabdia; order Syntrophorhabdales; family Syntrophorhabdaceae; species Syntrophorhabdaceae bacterium. The sequence goes on along the minus strand of JAQVWF010000007.1, from coordinate 5,732 downwards.
GGCGGATTGGGCGAACTTATCACAGAAGATCTTCTTTTCAACAGGCTCCGTCAGGCACTCCACATCCTCCAGGAGGAGCGTGGTCCCCTGCTGCATGACCTTGTCGAAGATCGTACCCCGATAGTTGAAGTTCATCTCCCTCGACAAATCGGTGGACTCTTTTGATGAAAAGTCGAAAACCGTGAGTTCGTCGGGTCTGTTGTCGTCGCAGGTGAGAATAACAGCAAGGTTGTAGGTCATAATCGACTGGATCTCGTGCAGGATAGCGTAGATGAGCTCGCTGTCTTTCAGGCTCGAGTTGATAGTTTTGAACATGTTGATCGTCATTCTCACGATTTCGTTCCCGAGTTCGTTCTCCTTGAAAAGCCGGATGTTTTCGTAGGTGAACGCGGCATTGCTTAAGAGGGGTGTCAGGACCTCGACATCGTGCTGGGTAAAGACCGTATCGTTGTTCCTGCGCGATATATTGATGACACCGATAATGTCACCGATTGTCTTGAGTGGCATACAGATAAATGACTTCGTGGAATACGGTGAACGATTGCTCCTCCCGAATCTGCTGTCCTTTTCGATGTCTTCCACGAGAAGGGCCGATTTGTTGATAACGGCATATTTGGCTATGCTTGTATCAAAAGCGACTGCGCTTTCAACCTTCACCCCATCTCCAAGCCCGATTTGGGCCTTGATCCTAAACGTCTTGCGCTTCGGACGGTCAAGGATCATCACTGAACCCACGTCGGCCTTCACAAGCTTCAGAGCACGTTCCAGAGTAATGTAGAAGAGCTCATCGGTATCGAACGTCACGTAGCAGAGATCTGAAAGCTCTTTGAGCGTCGATATCTCCGACGTCTTCTGCTGAAGCTCCGCAAGGGTGTTCCTGAGATGGTCCCCCACCGCATTGAAGGTGTCGACTATGCTGCCCAGCTCGTCCGGGTTGTCCTGCGACTGGGAGCAGGACAACTCCGATGCCGCCCTCTCCGAAAGCCCCGCCGATACCTTTGTGAGCCTCGTGAATACCGTCCTTAAGATAAAAAAACCGACAACCGAAAAAACGAGGAAGCCGGAAAGGAATACCGGCAGGGAACTGTCCTGGATGATGTCGTACTTCACGGCAAAGAAAAGGAAGCCGAAGGTCGGAAAAATGAAAAACAGGCCCGTGCTCAACATGAGCCTGTAATAGAGGTCTTTCTTTTTCATGAAGATCCTGCCAAATCCGGTCTCGAGATTCCTTTTAGTCATGTCCCCTCACCTCCTGTCATCCTGGCTTTGGTTTCAGTTATGAACCCGGGAAAAACGATCTTCCAGCGAAAATAATATCATACATCCGCAGTTTCCGGTAAAACTTACTAAAGATATGGCCTGTTCTCTATGCCTGCACGATAATGGAGTAGCCAAACCCAAATCCTGCAAAAAGGAACAGACCATATACAAAGTATACACCGTATTCCCGGAACCGTTGAAGCCTGCGGGATCACGGGGGATCACGGGGGCATCCTGTAGTCCTCCTGGATGCCCCTGGAAACTTTTGGCTGGATAACCCGGGAAATGGCCTGAGACGGCTGCTTTCGTTCACTGGCGAAGGGTTCCTATTTCAACTCCCTGATCTTCAGGAACCAGCCCCCCACCGTGGAGGAGGCGGCATGCTCCGTCCGGAGGCCGACATATGTCTCCTGCGAATGGGCCATGAACTACCACGGGCTGCTGCTCCAGGTCCCCCTGACATGCACGGCCGTCACGCTGCACTCCACGTGCGGGGCACGCAACAGGATCGGCTACGGCGACCGCGTCATCGAGTACCCCTCGATTGCCGACAGACTCTTCTTCGGGTTCGATACGGCAGATGGGATCAGTATCGCCGCCGCCGAGAAGGCCCTCCTCGACGCCGTGTCCCTCAGGAAATATGTCCCCTTCAGCGACGAACTCGAGACGGATGTTCTCGACCCCGCAAAGCTCAGAGAAATGGCGGCACCCTTCCCGTCCACAACCCGGGACATGGCGCTTGCATTGACCCTTTGAAATGAACCGCGGGGAGGGAAGGATACAGCTTCTCGTGATCGCTCGCAGGACGTCTTGTGGTCTGACGGTCCCGTGAGACATGTGCGTGGAATACACGCTACGGGAATCTGTCAAGAATCAACCCGTCATCTCCAGCAGCCGGTCCGTTTCAAGACCGCCCTCTACAGATGAAAGGTTACAAGTTCGTTCAGGAGGCCGGTTGTTCTCAGTCTAAAACTCCGGTTGAGAATGCCCCTCTTCTCCCATTCGATATCCAGAAGGCCCGTAAAAACGGCGAAGCCCTGGAGACAGCGCCCGGTGTAGCAGGAGCGAACAATTTCTTCCGGGGTTGTATAGTGCCGTTCCGATTCCACCTCCGAGAGAATCGCGGGAAAGGCTTTGAGGAAGTGGTCTTCATAGAAGGAAGGAGATCGCCATTCGTTCCCGAAACGGTAAAACAGCCAGAGGCTGAAGAGAAACGACTGCTGAATGATCGTGAAATCCGGGTAGAGACCGCGGAACGCCCAATTGTATTTCTCTGTGAAAGCACGGAACAGAGGAGGATAAACAGCAGCCATCCCGCCCTGGCTCAGAAGTTTGCGGCATCGTCCCGTCAGGACAAACCGGCCACGGTGCTTTCGAACCAACCCGGCAAAACCGCTCACGACCCGTGTCACATGGAGGTCGAAGAAGTCGGTTTCGCTCCGAATACCCGGTCGAAATTCTCTCTCATCGTCAGATAGATGGGTAAGGGCCGATTGCCGGACGAAACCGAGGGGAAGATTGCCGGTTGCTGTCGCCTTGAGACCGTCCTCTCCTATGGCCGCGAGAAGCAAGTCGAAAAGCTTCGCCATGGGAGAATCCGGAGGCGCGATGAGATGCAATGGGAACAAGACCAGGTCCGGCGAGGAAAAGGGAAGGTGCAGAAAACGATACATTTGTTCGGGAGAAAGCCCGGCGAAATCATCCAGAGGAGCCTGGTTCTTTCGGGCGGTATGCCCTTCGATGAAGACCTGCGCCTCTTCGAGCGAGCCGAACTCTCTGTCCTGAACGGCGTGCCTCAATTCGTCCAGAGCACCAACCGGACGCACTTCCTCCGATGCAGGAGCTGTCTGTTTCCCGTAACAGCACCGCTTGTACTTCTTTCCGCTCCCACAAGGACAGGGGTCGTTACGCCCTATCTTCACCCTCTTCGGAGTGACCGCGGCCCCTTCTGTCGAAGCCTCCTGGCGGTCGGCAAACTCTTTGGCCAGTTTTTTGTCCGCGCAGCGCTCACACCAGTAATCACCTCCTGACTGGGTGAAGTTATCGGTGCCAAGCCTGATGACCCTTCCGCAGATTGCGCATTTCGTCGGTCTATACGCAGGAGGGTTATCGAGTTTTTCAAAATTGTACTCATTGGTACCATACCAGACGTACATCTCCGTCTCGAACTCTTTCCGGCACTCCGGACAGTCCTTCCAGTGGCCACGATGTCCCTCCGCATAGTGGAAGCCGCAGAGTGTGTAGCGTTGATGGTTCCGCGAACAGCTGTTGCGTTCATAGGAAAAAGGGATGTATTCCGCCTCGTCGTCGCAGATCCAGTTTCCGCAACATTCTGTCTTTCTCAGTTTCCCCTGTTTGCCGCAGATACCGCACTTCGGTGTTCCGGTCTTTGGTTTCTGTCCGGCCATATTGTTCATTTCCCTCCCCGGTTTCTGCTTGTTTAACACTCCGGCAAAATCACTCTCCCGGAGACATCAATCATCTTATCGCACCCGGTTTTATCATGCAAGGGCACGATGAAAAGTGAGGTCCGTTACTACCCTGAAAGCCCCGTGTCGAGGACGAAACCAGGCGCGCATGACACATGAAATGACGGGAAGGGTATTGGGGAAATCTGGTTTCTTGGTTTCTCGTCCCCCTGGCTCCCCCATTGCTCGTTCAGACGTGGCAGAGGCTGAATAGCTCCTCGCTAAAGGGATTGGTAGATTGAGTTATTTACTTGTTAACGAACGTGCTTGCCCTCGTGCTCCCGGCCTCTGGTGCCCTATTCATGTCTTGATCAACCCGGGTTCCCCGCTGGACTCAACCCTGTAGGCCTGAGCTTGTCGACGGGACTTCACGATCTCCGAGAGCTTCCCGTTCTGGTAGGAAAGAGCGACTCCGTCTTCAATACCGATGCCCGGTTTCATTCTATTGGCTCGGATATGGCCTTGAAACGTCAGGGCCCCTTCGCTGTCCAATACATAATGTGGACAGAAGCTGCCCTCTATAAGGCCGAGACACTTCAGTGGGACGTACCGATCCGCAAAGGAGTCTGAAAGACCTTCTTCGAAGAAGCACATTGCACCGGCACTAATACCGCAAATGGCAATACCGGCTTGGTAGGCCTTCCGGATAGCACGGTCGATTCCCCATTCTCTCCATAAGGCCAACATGCTCTTTGTGTTTCCCCCGGTGATGTATATGCCGTCTTGTTGGAGCAGATGCAGCTCAACATCTTTTGTTTCCGCTACAAACACGGAAACATGGCTCGTAACGGCGCCCTGACTCTGATAAAAGGAATGAAATCTTTCAATAGTATCCTGCCTGTCGCCACAAGCTGTAGGCAGCAGACATATCTTCGGATTGCTCTTTCCGACCTTCTTCAAGAAAAACTCGTCTATCATTTGACTTTCAGGTTCCAGAGTGTAGCCCCCGGCACCTACTACGACTAGCTTTTTCATGGCCCTTCTTGATTCGTAACATTTGGCTCAGCCAGGACGATTTCTGTACAGGTCACAGATGCGTTATGCCTGGCATGGCGTGCGCACAGTAGATCATTACTTGTACCTGGAGATCAAGGCAATTTGCAGTCAAGAAAGAGGTACTTTTCGCCCCGTGAACCGTTTTCCCGTTCCTAGATTAACATGGAGGGCCTCTTCCTCGCTATGACCGAACAATGCGAGAACGATCACATGGTGGAGCACACCTGCCGCATTAAGGCGGGCGTGTCGTGGCATGAGCACCTCTGTTGTTGACGATTGGCCCAGGGGCTTTCGCCCCGTGCTGACATCTCCGGCCTGTTTCCTGTGTATATTACTTCTTCTGATGAAAATTGAGGTCCATTACTACCCCAAAAGCCCCGCGTCGAGGACGAAACCACCCGCGCATAGCCACTTGAAATGACGGGAAGGGTATTGGGGAAATCTGCTTTCTTGGTTTCTTGGCAACGTCCCCCTGGCTCCCCCATCTTCCGCATGAGGGTCCTGACGTGGATCCTTCCCGCCTTGTAACCCCTGCTTCCCAGTTCGTTCCTCATGCCCCGGGAGCCGAGGTGGGGCATATCGAGGTGGATCTCGTCTATTGCGCGCATGAGTTCCCTGTCCCTCACGGAGAGAGGGGCAGGCGTATAGTAGACGCCTGAACGGGAGAGATCGAGTATCCTGCACTGTGCCGTCACGGGCAGAGGGTCCTTTCTGTCGATCATTTCTTTGCGCCCGGCCCGGCTATGCGCCCGAGCGCGCCTGATAAAAAATCGTTCTCCATGGCAAGCCGGCCGATCTTGGCGTGGAGTTCCTTGATATCGGGACCCTGGTCCGTTCCCCTGTCCTTCGAGAAGACGTCGGCGGCGTGTTCCAGGAGCTGTTTCTTCCACTCCGTTATGAGGTTCGGGTGGACCTGGTACCGCTGGGACAGTTCAACGATCGTCTCTTCTCCCTTCAGGGCATCCAGGGCTACCTTTGCCTTGAATGCCGGCGAGTGGTTCCTTCGTG
>JAQVWF010000006.1 GCA_028698615.1 Syntrophorhabdaceae bacterium | reverse complement strand
TGGTGTAAAAAACAACGGGTACCTGGGACCAACAGACCCCGAGAGATTGCAAATGGACACCGGTGAACTTGAGAAAAAGCTTCTGAGCATCATATCCGACATCGCCGAAGGGCTGTATTCCGACGACATCATGGAACTGACCAAGGACCACGTGCCGGACACCGTCCGCACCATAGCGGAAGCCGTGGCCCTCATGATGGTCAAGGTGGAGGCCCGGGAGTTCCAGCTTCAGCAACTCGTGGACGAGCTCAGGGAGCTCAATGAACAGATCAGGAAGAACACCATAGCGTCCGTTACCGCCATGGCCCATGCGTTGGAGGCACGGGACACGTACACCGAGGGTCACGCATCGCGGGTGGCGGACCTTTCGCATGCCATCGCCCTGAAGCTCGGCGTGGAAGGCGAGGAGCTGGAATACATCCGCCTCGGCGGCGCTCTTCACGACATCGGGAAGATCGGGTTCCCGGACATTCTCTTCGCCGACCATGAAGGGAAGCTTCCGTCGAACCTTGTCAAGGAGATAAACCGCCATCCCGCCATCGGCGTGAAGATCCTCAAGCCCCTCGATTTCCTGGGGCCCGCCATCGACTATGTCTCCGCCCATCACGAACGGCTCGACGGAAGGGGCTATCCCCGGGGGCTCAAAGGCGATCAGATCCCCCTGGGAGCCCAGATCGTGTCCGTTGCGGACATCTACGACGCCCTCACATCGGAACGCCCCTACCAGAAAACAAGGACCCGTGATGAGGCCCTCGCCATTCTCCACGGTATCGCGGGCACGCGCATCAGGATGGAGATCGTAGAGGCGCTGGAACGAGTGCTGGCCGATAACGGCGCGCCGCACAGCAACCCGCGGCGCCCCCTCGTTTCCGGCCCTTGAAACACTGGAACCGCTTCACTTGCTCAGCGCCTTCGCGTAGGCAAACACCGCTTTCACATAGCTGTCGCAGTGATTGTAAGCGTACACTGCCTGCCGATTCTCTTTCGGTCTCCCTTTTTCCCAACCGTGGCTCTTGAGGTAGTTGGCAACGCTCGCAACGGCGTCGCTCATTGTGAAGAGGTCGACCTTGCCGTCTGAGTTACCATCCACGGCGAACCTGACATAAGAAGACGGGATGAATTGGGAGATGCCGAAGGCCCCTGCCCAGGAACCGCGTATCGTAAAGGGGTCCCTGTTCTGCTCCTTGCAGATGGCGAGAAGTTCGGAAAGCTCCTTGCGGGCCCATTCCGAGCGCCTGTTATCAATGATGGCCATCGTCGCGAGACTGTTGAGGACCGGGTAGACCCCGGTTGCAGAACCGAAATTCGTCTCCACCCTGAGAATGGCTACGATGATCTCCTTTTCAACTCCGTACGATCTCTCGGCGTTTCTCAACGAATCCCCGTATGTCTCCAGCATGCTCCGGCCGCGTTTGATCGATCGTTTCGTCAAGAGGCCGAACCGCCGGCCCAGGTAGTTCATGCCTTTTCCGGTCCTGCCGACTATGCGCGGATAGAGTTCGAAGCGGCTGTCGGAAAAGATCTTCGCGAGTTCCTCGCTGGCGAACCCCTGTTTCTGGAGGTCTTCCTGAAGCCTGTCCAGACCCTCCTGATAAATGGGATCGACCCCGGCGTGGATGAGAGCTGAAAGGACCAGGAGGAAGAGTCCGGATGCAGCTGCAATGCATGCGGCCCGCCGCAACGCTCTCATCGCCCCCCCGAATAATGACGCATGATGCATCCTTCCTTCATCGTGCGTCGTGCATCTTTCGTTTATCGTGCATCCTCATTCCTTCCTCCTGCCATCTTGGTGACCATGGAACGAAGGCCCGCGGCATGGTCATTCTTCGCCGATCTCGCCACGAGGATGTCTGCGGGGCTGACATCCCTGCCGTAGTAAGCCTTGTTCAGCCCTCCCCTCACGGCAACGACGGCGCCTTCAAGAGAGACCCCGCCGTACAGGCCCTTTGAACGGGAAAAGCTGATGATATCGGCGCTCAGATTGGCCGTGGATGCTTCGGCGCCGCCGCCTATGGGGCCGACGGCGATACCGATATCCGCACCGAGCTTGACACTGCTCGAAAGAAGCGCCGTCACCCCCCGCTCTGTCATTGCGAGGAGGACCACCTCCGATGCGTCTCCGCCTATCTGGAGGCCGAAGCTTGCCTCACCAAGGGTGTAGAACGCGGGTCCCGTCCAATCGCCCCTATTCTTGTCGCGGACGAGAAAAACGCCGCTGCCGCCTGAAGCTCCGAAGATGAAGGCCCCCCTTAGTATCTGGGGTGAGACGAAAACACCGCGGGCATTCTTCATGAGATTCCGGAAACCCTCCATCTCACTGGCGCGTCCGAAGGATTCCAGTGTCATCCGCGCCTTTTCCACAAGCTGCCTGGCCTGCACGCCGTCATCGCCGAATGCGGGCACCGGCCCGAAAAGGGACACCCCGCACATGACAAACAGAAAAACACAAAAGACCGTAAGTAACCGAACCGATAACCGAGACATTCCTTTTCTCATTAAAATACTCCTCCATAGTGTCATCCGGCGGCATTCCCTCGAACCATACCCGGCCCCGTTGCATAACATGGTAAAGGAATACTTTTTCCTTGTCAATGCCGGGCAAACCGTTTTATGATTGCCCTATATACCGGATTCCCTGAAGGGAACAGGTCCATTTTTGCTTCCTGGTATTTATCTCTTTCTCCTCCCATGTTTCACGAGATGGCCCATTCGGGGCGCGCTATCTCGCTCGAAATATGAAAACGCGGTTTGACCCGAAGGGAGGTATCGGCAATGAATGGCAACAAGCTGTATGTGGGTAACTTGAGCTATTCCGTGACAAATGAACGATTACGGGAATTATTCGCCGGTTACGGGGAAGTGGGGGAAGTGCGGGTCATTGAGGGAAAGGGGTTCGGATTCGTTGAAATGGCAACAAAAGAAGATGCCGATAAGGCGAAGCAGGCCTTGAACGGGATGGACTTCGAAGGCAGAACGTTGAGGATCGACGATGCCCGTCCACAGAAGGAAAAACCACGGGGAAGGGGGGGGCCGCGCCGGTACTAGGAGGCGTGCGCACTCTGGGAATGCAGCGGATGGGGGTGAGGAATATAAACGACACACACTACGGAGGCTGCAATGGCATCAGCAAAATCAGGCGATACCGTCAAGGTCCATTACGCGGGAACGCTCTCAGACGGAACGGTCTTTGATTCGTCCCAGGACCGGGAACCCCTCGAATTCACCATCGGCCAGAACATGGTCATACCGGGATTCGAGAACGGCATCGTCGGCATGAATGAAGGGGATTCAAGGGAGATACCCATCCCCGCCGCGGAAGCATACGGCGCTTATAACGAAAACCTTGTCGCCGCCGTACCCCGCTCGCAGGTACCCGCTGAGATGGAACTTGAACTGGGGATGATCCTCCAGGTTCGTTCTCCCGAGGGAGCCCTTGCGCGGGCGATGGTAAGACAGATCACCGACGCGGAGGTCACCCTCGACCTCAACCATCCGTTGGCAGGCCAGGACCTCGTTTTCCAGGTGCAACTGGTAAAGATCGTCTAGAGAAGACAGTTTCGGGTTCCAGGCTTCAAGCTGAAAGAAACAGGAAGATGGTTTCAGAGTTAAGATCTTTTCTGTTTTGGCTTGAAACCTGGAACCCGAAACTGTCTTCTCCCCTGTCTTTGATTGACTTCATGAACTCAATTGGGTTAGAAAACAGTAATAAGATTTACGGGCATTATGGTCGGAGTTGACCCCTTTTGAGCTCACCGGGACGGAGGCGGCATATGCGGGCTAAGACCAATGATAAGGTGAAGGTCCATTACAAAGGTTCTTTGAGAGACGGCACTATTTTTGATTCATCTCTCAACAGGGAGCCTTTCGTCTTTGTCATTGGAGAAGGTTCGGTCATCCCGGGATTCGAGAAAGGCATCGTCGGCATGTGCGCCGGCGACACAAAGACCATCACTCTGCCGCCGGAAGAGGGATACGGTCTTCACAGGGAAGAGCTCTGCGCCGTGGTTGCCCGGTCCCGGATACCCTCCACGATCAATCTCCGGCAGGGAATGAAGCTCGAAGTGCAGTCATCGAGCGGCACCTCCGCCCAGGCCCTTGTCCTCCAGGTGACCGATTCGAACGTCACCCTTGACCTCAACCATCCACTGGCGGGAAAAGAACTCGTATTTGAGCTCGAATTGATAGAGATACTCTAGGGCAGGGCCGGGTACAGGATCCCCGTCCGTACGAAGAACTGGTCGGCGATTCCACGTTGCGCCTTATTCTCCCTGTTTGACCGTCCAGTCATGGTGTGAAGGATTTAGTAGAGAGACAATTGCCAATGATCGCAAGGATGATCCATTTCTTCAATGCCGGCATATGGGAGATCAAGTTCGAAGGGCTTCCCTTCTTCAAGGCGGCCGTGGTCCGTACGGCCCGCATCATCGTGATGGCCATCCACAAGTTCCAGAACGATCACTGTCAGCGCAACGCCTCGGTGCTCACCTATTATTCGTTGCTCAACATCGTGCCTCTCTTCGCCGTAGTGTTCGCCATCGCCAAGGGATTTGGATTGGAAAAACTGGTGTTTCGGCAGATAATACAATTGGCCGCGGACGCCAACTGGCAGCCCGACGTCACCGCCAGGATAATCCAGTTCTCCCGTTCCCTCCTCTCTCACGCAAAGGGGGAGATCATTGTGGGCGTGGGGATCGTTATCCTCTTCTGGACGGTCATATCGACGCTCGGCAGGATCGAGGAGGGCTTCAATACGATATGGGAGGCGAAACGGTCCCGTACCATCGTACGCAAGTTCACCGACTACCTGTCGATGATGGTCCTGGGCCCCATCCTCCTTGCCCTCTGGAGCAGTGTGAATGTGCTCATCGTGGGCGAGGTCAGAGGTTTCATGATCGATATGGGCTTCATCGGCTCGGCCGGCACGATCACCCTCTTCCTGCTCAAGCTCCTGCCCTATTTCTCCATCTCGATACTGCTCCTGGTCGTGTACCTTGTCATGCCCAACACAAGGGTGCCCGTCGGGTCAGCCGTAATTGCCGCCTTCGTTTCGGGCACGCTTATCCAGGCGGTCCAGTGGGTCTATATCACGTTCCAGATAGGTGTATCCACGCAAAGCGCCATATATGGCAGTTTTGCGGCAATTCCTCTTTTCCTTGCGTGGCTGCAGATAAGCTGGACGATCGTCCTTTTCGGGGCTGAGATAGCTCATGCGGCGGAGAATTGCAGGACCTACGGGTTCCATCCCGATTATTCCCGTATCGGCCAGGGCACCCGGCGGCGCCTCATGCTCAGGATCTTCCATCTTCTCGTCAAGAGATTTGAGGCGGGTGAGAAGCCTCTTAGCGTCGCGGAAACAAGCAGGATGCTCGAGATCCCCGAGCGTTTCGTCAGACAGATCCTTTTCGATCTTGTCGATGTGGACCTCGTTTCAGAGATAACAGAGGGAGCCCGAAAAGAATCCCGTTTCCAGCCGGCAAGGGCGATCGGCGACATAACGATCAAGCAGGCCATGGATGCCTACGAAAAGAACGAACCCGTCGCTGACGGCACCCAGGAATCCGACAGGCTTCTCCTTTCTCTTCAAACTCTTTTCGACACCATGGAAAAGTCACCGGCAAATGTGAAGCTGAAGGAGATATAGAGACAGTTTCAGCTTTCAGAAAAGGAATAATACAAATCCCTCCCTCCCCCTCCCTTTCTTGACACCGGGCATCACGACTGCGTACTATGTCAAGAAGATGATCGACGAAACGGCACTCAAGGTACTCCGGAAGAGATACCTTGCACGGGATGATGAGGGAAATCCCCTGGAGAACCCCGAAGATATGTTCCGCCGCGTCGCCGACCATGTGGCATCCGCCGAAAGGACCCTTGATCAGGCACAGAGGCGAGAGCTCGCCGATGCCTATTTCCAGATCATGAGCGACCTGGAATTCCTGCCGAACTCACCCACTCTCATGAACGCCGGACGGGAACTCGGCCAGTTGTCCGCCTGTTTCGTCCTGCCCGTCGAAGACTCCCTGGATTCCATCTTCGAGTCAGTCAAGGAAACCGCCAGGATCCACCAGAGCGGCGGAGGCACCGGGTTTTCCTTTTCGAAGCTCAGGCCTGCGGGTGACGTCGTAACCTCGACAATGGGTGCGGCCAGCGGCCCCATCTCTTTCATCAGGGTCTTCAATATGGCCACCGAGGTCATCAAACAGGGCGGCACCCGGCGGGGTGCCAACATGGGCATCCTCCGCGTGGACCATCCCGATATCGAGGAATTCGTGACCGTCAAGAACGATCCCCGGGAGCTCAACAACTTCAACCTCTCCGTGGCCGTCACAGATGCCTTTATCGCGGCCTGCCGGGAGGATGGGCCATTTTCCCTCGTCAATCCCCGCAACGGTCGAGAGGCGCGAAAGATACGCGCTCTCAGCCTCCTCGACCTTATTGCGCGCTCCGCCTGGGGATCGGGCGAGCCGGGCCTCGTCTTCCTCGACACCATCAACAGGTCGAACCCCACGCCCCACGCCGGCGCCATAGAGGCAACGAACCCGTGCGGTGAACAACCCTTGCTGCCCTACGAATCCTGCTGCCTCGGTTCCATCAATCTCGTGAAGGTCCTCCGAGGCGAGGCAATAGATTGGGAAAAGCTGGAGAGGCTCGTCCATCTGGCGGTGCGTTTCCTCGATGACGTCATAGACGCGAGCAGGTATCCCCTCCCGATAATCGAAAACATTTCGAAGGCAAACAGGAAGATCGGCCTCGGCGTCATGGGCTTTGCCCATATGCTCATCGGCCTCGGCATTCCCTATGATTCTGAGGATGCCGTGAAAATGGCCGGAGGCGTCATGGGCTTCATAGAAAAGGAATCGAAGATAGCCTCCCGTGAGCTGGCGCTGCACAGGGGGGTCTTTCCCAACTACCGGGGAAGCGTCTGGGAAAAGAAAGGCCTCCCGCAGCGGAACGCCACGACGACGACCATCGCCCCGACGGGCACTTTGAGCATCATAGCCGGGACATCGAGCGGTATCGAACCGCTCTACGACATCGAGTACACACGGATCATCTTCGGCGGGCTCAGCGTCCACGTCGTCGACCCGCTGTACAGGAAGGTGAAGGATTCCATCGATCCCTCCCGTCTCGAACACCTCTTCAGAAAAGCCTGCGACGTGAGCCCCGACTGGCACCTGGCGATACAGAAGGCCTTTCAGGGCCATGTCGACAACGCCGTCTCCAAGACCATAAACCTGCCCGCGCACACCTCTCACGAGGAGATACGCTCCATCTGCCTCAAGGCCCACGCAATGGGCCTCAAGGGTATCACCGTCTTCCGCGACACCAGCAGGGACGCCCAGATCCTGTCCTGCAGAACACAGCAAACGTGCTAATAAGGCAATGACCAAATTCCAATGGATCAATGAAGACATTTTCCCTGCGCCATCCGAGGGTCGATTTCCGGTAAATTGGGGATTTTTCCTTCTACCTCGTCATTGGTCATTCTCTTTTTTTCCCTGTGCTATAATTACACTAACAGGTGATTGCTTTGTCAGGGACGGAGTCATGGGCAGGAAGATCATAAGACAGGAGGTCATGACATTATGCTGAAACCGACGAAGATCCTGGTACCAACAGATTTCTCACGTTTTTCGGTCATTGCATACAGACAGGCCATCGACATCGCCGAACAGTACGGCGCCGAGGTCCACGTCCTGCATGTAGTCGAAGAAAAGGTCCGCATCAGTATATATGAGTATGATATGGCCGACAAGGAAATCTCCCCGGGGAGCATCAAACGGTTCGAGGGAAGGATGAGAAAAGAGGCCGAGGGAAGGATGATAAAGTTCATGAACAGGCACCCCCCGGGCGACAAGGTGAAAGTAGTTTCACATGTGGTCAAGGGCACCCCTGTTACCGACATACTGCAGTTCCAGAAGGATAAGAGCATAGACCTCATCGTCATTTCCTCTCTTGGCCACGGGGCACTTGCCGAGTATTTCATCGGATCGGTCGCCCGCAACGTTTTGAAGGGCGCCACCTGTCCTGTCCTCTTGACGAAGAGCTGACCCGGACCGGTTTCGGGCAGGCCCTTCGCTCACTGACGGGAAATCAAAAGGAGGAGGCTATGTTGAAACCAACAAAGATTCTGGTGCCGACGGATTTCTCGGAATATTCAGACAAGGCCCTCAAGCAGGGCATCGATATTGCGCGGCAATACAATGCGCAGGTATACCTTCTCCACGTCATCCCCGTGGAGCTCGCGCATGTTGTCGTGGATTATGCCATTCCCATAGAGGCAATCGAAACCTTTGAAAAGCAGCAGACAGAGCTCGCTCTGGAGAATATGAAGACACAGCTGGCGAAGTTTCCCGAGGCCCGGGGCGTAGAGGTCTTCATGGATATCGGAAGGGGTATCGCCTACGACGAGATACTCGAGGAAGAAGAGAGAAAAGGCATCGACCTGATAGTCATCGCCTCCCTGGGCAGAACTGGACTCGCAAAGTATTTCATAGGTTCCGTTGCCAGGAACGTCCTGATACACGCCATCTGCCCGGTATTGCTGACGAAGTGAATAAGACAGGTCCCGGGTTGCAGGTCATGGCCCATGGCAACAACCGGGACCGGCAGCGGGCGGCGGCTCATCCGCGGCGGCTTTCTGCCTCCTCCATCACCCATCACCTGCCTTCTTGTGTATCCTCCCCCTTGCCAGTGAAGCAAAGACGCCCAGAAAGGACAGGAAAGCAAAGATGAAGAAGGTCACCCTCGTGCTTTGCAGGAACTGTCCGAAATATTGTTCCGTTATCTGGATCCTTCCCATGAAAAGCATGAAGACAAACATCACGATGCCCATGCTCAATGTCTGTCCGATGACGCGCATCGTCGCCATGGTGCCCGAAGCAACGCCGAAGAACTTCTTGTCCACGGAACTCATGATGGCATTCGTGTTGGGAGAGACAAAAAGGGCAAAACCGAAGCCCAAAAAGAGGAGGTTGAGGACCACAAGATAGGTTTGCGTTCCCTCATTCAGAAAACCGAAAAAGATCAACGCTATCATAAGGGAGATCATGCCCATGGAAGACACGATGCGCGGCTCCACCCGGTCCGAGATCTTTCCCGTAAAAGTTGACAGGAGGGCCTGAACCAGCGGCTGGGAAACAAGGATGAGGCCCGCCGCCTGCGGGCTGAGCTTCTTGATGTATTGAAGGTAGAGGCTGATGAGAAAGGTGATGGCGAAGGTGGAGCTGTAGTTTATGAGGGTTGCAAGGTTGGAAAAGAGAAAGGCCCTGTTGTTCATGAAAAGGCGCATCTCGAGAACGGGGTGCTCGACCCTCAATTCCCAGACGCCAAAAAGGAAAAGCCCCGCGAGACCGCCAACAAGAAAAGAGAACCCCCTCATCGAGGGAAGACTGGTAAGACCGGACATTGCCGCCGTGAATGCCACGACATAGAGGATGGAACCGATGATGTCGAATCGTTCACCCTTTGCCTCCGCCCATTCCTCTTTGATCTTCCAGAGGATTATCACGATGACGATCATACCTATGACGACATTGGCGAAGAAGATGCTCCTCCAACCCAGGTAATCCGTAAGGATACCCCCGATGAAAGGCCCGGCTGAAAGACCCACATAGACGGACGTAAGGACAATGCCGAGCGCCTTGCCCCGTTCGTTGACAGGGTAAACGGAGGCGACAATGGTCACGCCCGTTCCGAATATCATGGAACTCCCGATACCCTGAATGACCCTCCAAAGAATAAGCTCCGTTCCCGAGGTCGAAAAGGCGGCAAGGAGGGCGGACAGGTTGCTGAGCGCCATTCCCCAGAGAAAGACCTTCTTTCTTCCGTATATGTCGGAAGCTCTCCCGACGGGAACGAGAAAGGCGGCAGCGGAAAGGAGGTATGCCGTTGCCACCCAGCTCAATGAGATGGCGTCCATCGCAAGGTCCAACCCTACACGCGGCAATGCGACGGTGACGGACGAAGCGGTGAACGGCCCGAGGAAAGAACTCAGTACGGAAGCAAAGAGGGCGTTTCTCTTGAGGCTTGCCTTAACATCCATAGGCCACTATTGTCCACCTGGTGAATAAGCCATATCACAACGACCCCGCCAGAGGGAGCACTTCCCCTGCTGGGCCCCGCTTGTCCATTCGATGTTGTCCATATCGCCAGGGATGATGGGAATACACTTCACGAGAAGCATTGTACCACAGACCGCGCGCCATTTCCTTCATCTTCAGGCCCGGTCACTTCCTTCCGGCAGGCGCAATGCCTGAAACAGGTCAACTTTTGACCCATTCACCGCCAGGAGATCACAGTCATCTATGCAAGCTTAATTCATCATTAAATCTTGAGAAAGGGGTCAAATGTAGGGGTAAGGCTGACAAAAAGACCAGGAGAGGAAAGATCCGGCGAGGACCTTTGCAGGATCTCTCACGAACTCCCCCGTGAGATCTGCCAACGACCGGCTTGAGGGAACGCTCCGGAAAGTCGCCGTCTTCTTCTGTCTGAAACTTGAAACCTGCGAGATGAAACGGTCACTTGAACTTGTGATGGTCCTTGTTCTTCTCGTACAGGATCTTCAGGCCTTCAAGAGTGAGGAACTCATCGACGACGTCGATCGTCTCGGAACCCTTGTAGATCAGGCTTGACAGGCCTCCTGTCGCAATGACGAGGGGATCGGTCCTGACTTCCTCTTTCATTCTCTTGACTATCCCGTCGACGAGGCTCACATACCCGTACGTAATACCTGCCTGCATCGCCTGCACGGTGTTCTTGCTGATGAGCGTCTTGGGCTGGACAAGTTCGACCCGCGGAAGCTTTGACGCCCGTTCGAAGAGGGCGTCCAGAGAAATGAGGATACCCGGGGCAATGGAGCCGCCGGCATACTCACCTTTGGGGGTGATGTAATCGAAGGTGGTAGCCGTTCCGAAATCAACTATTATCAGCGCCTTCTTGTGCTTCTCATAGCCGGCCACGGCGTTCACGATCCTGTCGGCGCCAAGTTCCGTCGCGTTCTCGTAAAGAATGGGCATTCCCGTTTTAATTCCCGGTTCGATCACGATCGGCATGATACCGATGTACTTCCTGCAGACAATCTCGAAAGGAATGAGCAACGGCGGCACGACACAGGACACAATGGCACTGTGTATCTCACTGAGACGTATCTTTTCGATATAGAGAAGGCTGTTGAGAAGGATGGCATATTCGTCCACGGTCTTCCCCAGGGCCGTGCTCAATCTCCAGTGGTTGACAAGCTTGCCCTCATGATAGACGCCAAAGACAATGTTCGTGTTTCCGATATCGATGACAAGTAGCATTAGAAGTTCACGTCTCCTGCAAGAATTTTTTTCGTAACGCCCATTATATCCAGAAGGATCGCACCATCGCGGTCGATACCTCTTGCTGTCCCGATGAACACCTCGCCCATCTGGTTTATCTCGAGGTGCTTCCCCCTGATCTGGGCCCTTTCTTCCCATATATCGCAGATGGCCCGGGCGCCGTCTTTCTTGAAAAGACCATAATATCTTTCAAGATTCGACAGAAGAATACCACACACCCTTGGTCTTTCATATATTTTTTTTGTCTCCATAAGCAAGGAGGTCGCCTTCGCCTTTATGTCCTTGTCCATGTCCTCCGGCCCCATGTTAACGTTAAGACCGATCCCGATAACGACGAACCGCACCATGTCGGCCTCGGTGGAGAGTTCAATGAGCGTCCCCGATATCTTTCTCCCTTCTACGAGCACATCGTTGGGCCACTTGAGGGTTGCCTTTATGCCCGTCAGTTCACCGATCGTGTCCGACACGGCGAGGGAGGAAAGGAAAGTTATGGGATAGACCAGCGAAGGGTGGATGGAAGGGCGCAGTATCACCGAGAGATAGATGTTTTTCCCCTGGGGAGAAGACCATTGTCTCCCGAGCCTGCCCTTGCCTTTTTCCTGCGCTTCGGCCACCACGCAGACTCCTTCGGCCTCGCCGGCGAGGGCCTGTTTGAAAGCGAAGACGTTCGTCGAATCCAGTTTGTCCTTGTGAATGATCTTCGAACCAATGCTGCCCGCGCTCCTGTACCGGTCGATCTCCCAGCCATAGAGCCTGTCAGGGGTGTCGATGAGCCGGTAGCCCTTCCCCTTCGACTTGTCGATATCGTATCCATAGCGCTCGAGCTGGTTCATGTATTTCCAGACCGCAGTGCGCGATACACCAAGCCTCCCGGCAATGTGATCGCCCGATATGAACCCGCTTGCGTCACGCAGGTGCCGGAGCACTTCACTCAGGTTATCCATTCTCTATCCTGTCGTAGCGGGAAAAGTACATCGTAAAGGAGGCCCTTCCCTGGGAAAGGGACCTGATATCCGTGGAATATCCGAACATGTTTGTGAGGGGAGCATCGGCATCGACGACGGTATACTTGTCCTTCGTAGTAATATTGGCTATATGGCATTTGCGGGAATTGAGATCGGCAATGATCTCCCCGAGAAACTCGTTGGGGACCGTCACCGTAAGCGACATGATGGGTGCGAGCAATATGGGCCCCGCCTGCCGACAGGCATCCCTCAGGGCGTCATAGGCCGCCATCTTCAAAGTAAGCCGGGCAAATTCAGGATTGTTGAAGGTTGCGTCGTTGATCTCGACACGCACGTCCGTCAAGGGATACCCTTTGAGCACCCCGATGTTGGACGCCTCTGATATGCCCTCCTCTACGGCGTTCACAAAAGGATAGACGGGGTTGTCTTCCGTTACCCGGGGGACGATGAGATTACCCTCCCCCCTGACATTGGGCGACACAGCAATCGATACCCAGCCCTTGCACAGAACATTGTTGATGACCTTTTCAAAGCTGTGCTCCCGGGACAGAGACCCTTCGATGCTCTCTTTGTACACGACCTGGGGCTTGCCCACCTGAAGGTCGATGCCGAATTCCTCCCTGACACGGTGCATGATAACATCAAGGTGCAGTTCGCCCATCCCCGATACAACGGTCTGGTAGGCGTCTTCGTCGGCCTTGATGACAAAGGTGGGATCTTCCTGGGCTATCCTCTGGAGGGCAAAGATGAGCTTCTCCTGGTCCACGTTCCGCGACGCCTCCACGGCCACGGAAATGACGGGCTGATAGATCTCGATAGACTCAAGAAGGAGGGGTTTGCCCTGGGTAAGGGTGTGTCCCGTGGAGGTCTCCTTGAGACCGACAATACCGACGATGGCCCCTGCCCTCGCCTCCTCGACACGGTCCTTGTGGTTGGCATGCATCTTGTAGATGCGTGATATTTTTTCCTTTTTTCCGAGGTTGACGTTATAGACGTCGCCACCGACCTTTATCGACCCCGAATATATGCGTATGTAGGTCAGTTTCCTTCCTTCTTCCATGACGATCTTGAACGCCAGGGCCGCAAGGTCTTCATCTTCGCTCGCCCGGCGCTCCTCCAGTTCCCGGGTCTCGGGATTCTCGCCCGTTACGGGAGGGACATCGAGGGGAGATGGGAGATAACGGATTATGGCATCGAGGAGCGGCTGGATACCCTTGTTCCTCAGAGCCGCGCCGCAAAGCACCGGGATGCACTTGAGGGCGATGGTGCCCTTGCGAAGGGCCCCGTAGATCCGGGAAGGCTCTATCTCCTTGCCCTCCAGGTAGAGCTCCATCAATTCATCATCAAAAAGGGAGAGTTTGTCGAAGAGCTTCTCCCGGTAAGAATCCGCCTCTTCCTTATATTCACGGGGTATGGAGATCACCTGGTATGTCGCCCCCAGATCATCGCCCTCCCAGACCATGGCCTGCATGGTCACAAGATCGATGACACCGTAGAAACCGTCTTCCCTCCCCAGGGGGATCTGAAGCGGTATCGGGTCTGCTCCGAACTTTTCCACGATCATGTCGATAACACGGAAGTAATCGGACCCGACGCGGTCAAGCTTGTTGATAAAGGCAATCCGGGGAACATGGTATTTGTCTGCCTGATGCCAGACCGTTTCGGTCTGCGGCTCCACGCCGCCGACACCGCAGAAGACGGCCACCATGCCGTCGAGGACCCGCAGGGAGCGTTCCACCTCAATAGTGAAATCGACATGGCCCGGGGTGTCGATGAGTTGGATCTCGTGGTCGTCCCAGTAGAGAGTGGTCACCGCGGAGGTTATGGTGATGCCGCGCTCCTGTTCCTGGGGCAGATAGTCCATGACGGCCGTGCCTTCATGGACTTCCCCGATCTTGTGGG
Organism: Syntrophorhabdaceae bacterium; assembly: GCA_028698615.1. NCBI lineage: Bacteria > Pseudomonadati > Thermodesulfobacteriota > Syntrophorhabdia > Syntrophorhabdales > Syntrophorhabdaceae > Syntrophorhabdaceae bacterium. Next base: position 94,959 of record JAQVWF010000006.1, on the reverse strand, counting down.
TCCGCCCGGTATAGTAGAGGATGCGCTCTGTCACCGTCGTCTTTCCGGCGTCGATGTGAGCAGCGATCCCAATATTTCTGATCCTGGAAAGCCGCACCGGTTGTTTTTTCATTTTCGCATAAGATATAGACCTAAGATGAGGGAAAAGTCAACAAAGAAGGCTGAAAGCAAAGGGTTTTTGGCAACTTGAAAATCAGCTGCGGAAAGTGTTTACTGTAGAGAAACACGAGGGCACATCTCACGAAAAAGGACGAAGACAATGAAGACACCCCCCATGCTTTATTCCAAAGAGGAGAACATAGCCATACTCACCATCAACAGGCCTCAGGCGCGCAATGCGTTCAGCCCTGAAATGATAAGGCTGTGGCGCCAATATCTTGAAGAGGCGCGGGGCGACGACAGCGTCACCGTCATCGTCGTCACGGGAACGGGAGACACCTTCTGCTCGGGAGGCGACATCCGGGACATGGCGGAGGGAAAGCTCCGGTCATGGGACATGAAACGATTTCTGTGGGAAGGGGTCCATCGCGTCATCCTGACCCTCGAGGACCTCGACAAGCCCGTTATCGCAGCGATCAACGGCGCCGCCATGGGGGCCGGCATGGACATGGCCATCATGTGCGACCTCAGGGTCTGCTCCGATAGGGCGAGGCTCGGCGAATCGTACATTCAGATGGGCCTCGTCCCCGGGGACGGAGGGGCCTGGTTCCTCCCAAGACTGGTCGGTGTCTCAAAGGCCATGGAGCTTTTTCTTACGGCCGACATCCTCAGCGCGCAGGAGGCTTTGTCGCTCGGCATCGTCAACCGTGTCGTGGCCCATGAGAACCTTATGGAAGAAACCATGGGACTTGCCCGCAAAATTGCACAAAAACCGCCTCTGGCGGTGAGAATGATGAAACGGGCCGTTTACCAGGGGACGACGAGCACACTGAGAGCCCACCTCGACTACATCTCGTCACAGCTCTCCCTGCTTTCCGAGACCAGTGACCACGTGGAGGCTGCGCGGGCATTCCTGGAAAAAAGAAAACCGGTGTTTACGGGAAAATAACGGCTTCAGGTTGAGGAACTTTGGGTCTTCGTTCCTTGAAATAGCGGCCTGAAGGGACGTAAGTCCCTGAAAACTTTTGCGAGAATTTTTCTGTTTACTCCTGCGGTCATTTATATTATGTATTTGTAGGGCTTGGGCTGGTGTGTCAATAGGGGTTTTATCTGCCTTCGGGCATATTGATACTACACAGGGGGTTCACTATGGGTAAGCTCAGCTCAGCACTCGCACTCGCAGCAATCACCGTTTCTCTCTTGTTTCCTCTCCCGGCTCTCTCGCGGTCAACGGACATCATGTACCCCGAAACGAAACAGGTTCTCAGCATCGTTGAGGAGGCTTCACAAGCGGTCGCTCAAAAGGGAGAGGCTGCCTTTGCGGAGTTTCGGAAGAAGGGCAGCAAGTGGCTTCATGACGATACCTACGTGTTTGTCATCGATACACAGGGCAAAGTCATCCTCAACCCCACCCGTCCGGAGCTGGAAGGCAAGAACCAGCTGAAGCTCAAGGACGCTGTGGGAAAACCCTTCATCAAATGGTTCATCAAGGAAGTGACGGACTACCCCGGCAAAACACAGGGATGGTCACACTATGTCTGGTTCAAGCCGGGTCAGGAGATCCCGTCCTGGAAGACGTCTTTCGTCAAGTACGTCAAAACGCCGTCGGGAAAAGGATACATTGTCGGCAGCGGATCATACGAGATGAGACCCGAGAAGGCCTTCGTCGTCGACATCGTCGATGAGGCCGCACAGCTCGTAAGCAAGGAGGGACGCGGCGCCTTCGCTACGCTGCGCGACAAGACGGGGGAGTTCAACTATCTCACCACATATGTCTTTGTCATCGATTCAAGGGGTGTGGATCTTGTCAACCCGGCTTTCCCGCAGCATGAGGGCAGGAACGTTCTCGCCCTCAAGGACAGCAAAGGTAAGTTCTTCATCAAGGATATGATCGCCATGCTTGCCGGCAAGGATACCGGCTGGATCACTTATTCCTGGCCAAAACCGAGGACGACAAAACCGTCCGACAAGGAAACGTACGTGGAGAAGGTCAAATACGGCAATGACGTCTTCTACGTAGGGTCAGGCATATACCTGGAATAACGGCCTTTACACATCGTCAGAGCCCCGCAGGGATCTTTACGGGAGGCATGCCTCCCGTAGACGTCATCGCCGCATCTGAAGCCCGGCATGTGACCGCGGCAAGGATTCCCCGGAATGGCCTGTGATGGATATTTATTTTGGGATGCACGCGCAACGGGTCTGTACCCTGTGGCAGCATTGATAAAACAAAAAAGGGGGTAGCACAATGAATCCGGTTCAATCTGATCCTATGTTTCCGTGGTATATCTGGTGGTTGATGGTCATCGGCCTGTTCCTCATGACCTTTATCGGGACGTACATAGTCACAAGGAGGTGGGACGAATGAACACGCAATACATGCCCATCCCTGAGATCACAACCACGATGGCCATCACCTCGTCCATCGGCATCGCCATCCTGCTCGGGGTCTCCATCCTCCTCGGGCTCCTCGGCAAGAAGCAATGGAAGTCCTTCGACGAATACCTTGTCGGCAAGCGGGACATGGGTCCCGTGGTCACCGGCTGTGCACTTTCAGCTTCATATCTTTCCGGCTGGGCCTTCTGCGGCAGCACGGGCATCGTTTATTCCGTCGGTTTTTCCGGCATGTGGTTTGCCGGCATGTGGAGCCTCATCGGGGTCATCCCCTGCCTCTGGCTCGCATCCGCCAAAACAAGGGAGTTCGCCGTGAAGCTTGGCGCCGCGACAGTGCCGGAGCTCATGGGACGGCGTTACGAATCCAAGGCGCTGCAGACGGTGGTGAGCATCAGCATGCTTTTCTTCCTGTTTATCTATTCCGTGGGCCAGCTCAAGGCTGCGGGCGGCGTCTGGTACGCCGTGACGGGGTTCCCCCCGGCCCTGTGCCTGTTCCTCGGCGTTTTCATCGCCTGGATCTACATGGTCCTCGGCGGGTACGTGGGCACAAACTGGTCCATGGCCTTTCAGGGCGGATTTCTCGGCATCACCGGCGCACTGGTGGGCATCATCGCCCTGGTGAAGTCGGGAGGCTTCAGCGAAATATCAACGCAGATCATGGCTCAGGATCCAAGGCTGCTGCTCCTTGTCCGGCCCGACCTCCCCTCAACGGGGCCCACAGAGCTCTTCTCGAGCTGGATAGGGCTTCTTTCCATCCCCCTCATCTTCTTCACCATGGCCATCGGTTTCCCCCATAATTTGGGAAGGTTCCTTGGTATGAAAAAGATGAGCAAGAAGGAATTCTGGATCCTTGTCCTCATCGTCTGGGCCATCACAGGCATACCGGTCATGCTCGCCGCATCGACGAACGGCCTGATCACGAGGATGCTTTTCGGCCCCGAGCTCTTCAAGATAGAACCCTGGAAGGCCGACCTTGCGGCGCCGCTTCTCACCTATGCCGTGGGCGGCATCCCTCTTCAGACAATTTACGTCATGGGCCTGTTCGCGGCCACGCTCTCCACCCTTGCGGGCATGGTCATGATCATGAGCGCCAACGTGACGCGTGACATCATCACCCTCTGGCGTCCCAAGGTAAAGGACAAGACCCTCATCAGGCTTTCCTATTTCCTCATCGCCCTGTTCCTCTTTCTGCCCTTCTACTGGACGTGGAAGAGGCCGCCCGAACTCCTTTCCGTGTTCATGGGCCTTGCCGCCATGGGCCTGGGCGCCATCTTCTTCTTCGTCACGGCCATGTCCTACTACTGGAAGGGCGCATCAAAGTGGGGCGCCATGGCCACCGTCATCTACGGGACCCTGGCCTGCCTGGTGGGCGGCTATCTTGTCTTCCAAAAAAAGGTGCTCGGCATGGGCACCATGGAATGGATCCTCCTGATAGGCTGTTTTGTTCTCTACGTCGGGGTGAGCCTTATAACGAAAAAGCCTTCAAAAGAACTGATCGATCAGTTGTTCGCCAAGAGCAAGTGACGGAGCTATAAATAGAAGAGGCCGGAGGAAACCCTCCGGCCTCTTTTTCCCGGACAGATAACCAACGACCAAATATCAATCGACCATTGGTTATTATCTTCTACTCTCCATACGCGATCTGTTTCAACAATTCCATTGCCCGGCGGGCTTCTTCGACGCTGAGACTGCCGAGACCGCAGCTTGTGGTGAAAAGAATGCTGTCCGTGTCCGGGGCGGTCACCGTCGCTATCTTTTCGATGAACGATGCGGCGCGGTCCCGAACGGTATCGGGCGTCTCCTTCATAACCTCGGGAGATGAGGGAACGACACCGGGCGCGATCCATCCTCCCCTGTCAAGGAAATACTTGAGGTCATCATTGAAATAAAAGAGCGTATCGAGATAGGTGAAGGCATCGTAATTGACGATATCCACGTCCGACCGGAAAGGAACGGACCAGTCCGTATTTCCGCACACATGAATACCCCGCCGCGCGGGCAGGTCTTCGAGGACCTCATTCAGCGAGGAGATGACCTCTTCCCTGGAAATGGATATATACGCGGAACCGAAAGAGACCATGTAAGGTTCGTCAAAGAAAATGATGATATCCACACCCGGATAGGCTGTCTGGATGCTTTTTATCATCCACTTCGCTTTCATGTGAAGGGCCTTTTTTATTATGTCATAGAAGGCAAAATTGTAGATGACGGGTTTGTCGTTCTCGTCTTTCAGGCCGAGGCCCATGCTGAAAGGTCCCGTCACCTGGCACTTGATGAACTGAACGTCGTCCTCTATTTCACGGAGCCGATCCAGGAACCTGTAAAAGCCTGGCGCATACCTTTCCGATATGGCAAATGCACTGAGATTATCGGCTGCAACATTTTCGTAGAATTCCTCTATCCCGCTGGTTCGCCCCGTGTCGATGAAGATCGTGTTCTTTTCTTCATCGCTTACAATGCAGGGAACACCCTCGAGAAAAGTGGTGTACATGTTCTCCAGCGGGGAGCGTTTCGGCAACTGCGGCCAGAATGGTATCCCCCTGCAGGTGGAAAAAATGAGGTCGATCGCATCATCGATGCTCGTAAAAGGGAAACTGCCGATACCGGTTATCATTCTCATCCTCGGATAATGGACTTTAATGGCAATATTTAAGAAAATTTCTATCACAGGTGGCCCGGTGAAGTAAAGAGAAGACAGGTGATGGGCAGTAGACTGCGGGGTCATGGGTGACTGCGGAAGATGCATGAGCCATGCCTCTTCCCATCATTAACCTCATCGGGTCTTCTTGTCAATTCTCATCATACCTGATATCTTATCCCCACAAACTTATTTTATGGGATGATCGTGTGACAATCTACAACGGGGTTTCGGCGGCGGGTGTTCTGTGTTTTCTCGGCTTCCTGCTTCTCTTTTCACGGCATCGGCGGCGGGTGAGCCTTCGCGTGGTCGCCTGGGGAGTGGGGATCCAGATCGTCTTCGCCCTCTTTGTCTTTCTTGTTCCCTTCGGATCGAGGCTCTTTCTTGTCCTTAACGATATCACGATGCAGGTCATCGACAGCGCCTTCGAGGGTATCCGCTTCCTTTTCGGTCCCCTTGCCCTGCCCCCGGGTACGGCCGGGTCGCCGGGGTTCATCCTGGCCTTTCAGGCCCTGCCCTCCATCATATTCTTCGCGGCCCTCATGGAACTCATGTATTACGTGGGGATCATGGAGCGTCTTATCGGCCTTTTCGCGCGGGTCTTCGTAAAGGTCATGGGCATCAGCGGAGCCGAATCTCTCTGTGCCTCCGCCCAGATATTCCTCGGCATCGAATCAAACCTGACGGTGCGGCCCTATCTCAAGGAAATGACCACGTCTGAACTTATGGTGGTCCTCACGACGGGCATGGCTACCATCGCGTCGAGTGTACTCGGCTTCTATGTCATCATTCTTTCGGGCGTCTTCCCGAAGGTGGCGGGGCACCTTATCTCGGCCTCGATCCTGCTCGCTCCCGCGGCGATCGTGGCGGCAAAGATCCTCTTTCCCGAGACCGGCTCTCCGAAAACCCTGGGGAAGGTTATAGCGGTGGAATACCAGAAGGCGGCAAATCCCATTGAGGCGATCATCAACGGGGCCATGACGGGCGTCAGGATGCTCGTTGGCATCGGCGCGCTGCTCATCGCCTTCATCGGCCTCGTGGCACTTTTCGACAGCGGCCTTCTCTACCTTGGAAAGCTTATCGGTTCGGCGGCCGGCGCGACTGTCGATCTGTCTCTCAATCATATCCTCGGCTACATCTTCTACCCTTTCACCGTCGCCATGGGCGTTCCTCTCGAAGACGCCCCGCAGATAGCGCGGATACTCGGCGAGCGCATCATCATGACGGAGGTCAAATCTTACCAGGACTTGAGCGCCCTCGTGCAGGCGGGAAAGATAGTCCACGAAAGAAGCGTCTTCATCGCGACCTATGCGCTGTGCGGATTCGCCCACATCCCATCACTGGCAATCTTTGTGGGCGGAACATCAAGCCTCGTCCCGGAGCGCACAAAGGACATCGCCGTGATCGGACTCTGGGCCCTCCTCGCCGCCAATGTGGCCTGCTTCATCACGGGAGCCATGGCGGGGATCTTCTACACGGGAGGCGGGGGTATTCTCTTCACATTCTGAATAACCAACCGATAAAGACAATAACCAATGACCACATTCCGATCAACCACAACGGGGGCTTCTTCCTGCTTTCCTGTTGGGTCAATTGATCATTGGTAGATTGGTCATTCTCTGGTTATTGGAATCTGGTCATTGGTTATTCTTTCTTTACGAAGCACATCAGCGCCGCAGCAATTCCTGCAAGGCCTATGGCCACAACGAAGGGAATGGAGAAGGAGCCCGTTACATCGCGGATCATGCCCCCGAACCAGTGGGCGCTTATGGCACCGAAGGCGTAAAAGGGCGTGAATGCACCGATCACCGTCCCTATTATCTCCTTTCTGAAATAATCCCCTCCGCAGGCGCCATAGAGTGGGAAAGTCGCCCCGTAGAATATCCCGAAGAGGAAGATACCCGTATAGAGCATGCCGGCATTGGCCCCTGAAAGGACTATCCAGACAATGGTCGCCGCGATGAGAATATTCGAAACAAGTATTGTTTTCTTCCGCCCCAGGCGGTCGGAGATAAGAGGTATCGTGAGAACCCCCGCCACCTGGCCGAACCCATGCATGGTCGCCAGGAATGAGGCCCGGTCGTATGCGAAGCCCAGTTCGTAGCGCGCGTAGTCGACCATAAAGGTTGTGATCATGTACAGCGCGGCGCCAATCGCAAAATAAGAAGAGGCGATCATCCAGAAGCGCTTCGCCGAGAGGATCTCGCCGTAGCATGAACGCTGCTTTCCCCCGGGGGCCGCGGGCGCCGTCGTCAGGGCCGGATCGTCAGGCCTCGTTCCCCAGGGAAGACGCCCGGTGTCTTCAGGTTTGCTCCTCAAGAGGACCACGTTGACCAGGATCATGACGAGTGCGGCAATACCGAGAAAGTACCAGCAATACCGCCAGTTCCAGTGCGCGACTATGATGGGGTAGAGTCGTCCCATGGTCGCAAAACCGAGACCGAACCCCGCCGAAAGTATCCCGAGAGCCATCCCCCTTTTGTTGACGGCAAACCATCTCTGCACCAGCGTGATGATGGGCGTCCACATGGCGGCCGCCCCGATGCCGACAAAACAGAAGGTGAATGCCGCCTGCCAGAACCCGTCCGAATATCCCATCAGGAATGTCCCGACGCCCAGGACCACCCCGAAGACAGGTATTACGACACGGGCACCCAGCCGGTCTGTAAAGTATCCCACGAAAGGCGAGAAGAGGATGTACGCGTAGAAGTAGGCGTTGAAGATCTCCCCGCCTTCCTTCCTGGTGATGCCCATGGTCCGTATCATTTCCGGCAGAATTACGCCATAGCCCAGGCGTATGCCGTAATTGATGAAAAGGTTTACGAAACATACCGCGAGAATGATCCATGCCCAGTGGAGGGTTTGTGACTTAGCTGTTCCTGTACCTTCCATAATAACGCCCCCTTGCGAGGCACACGGGTATAAGGGTCTGCGCTGACGCGCAATCGGGGAAAAGATCAAATCATATTAAGGTTTGTGCCGTATATGCCCTTGCACTCTCGTGTGTCCTTTATTCCCTGCCCGTTGTGGTTCTGCATTGTGCAGCGATGCTCCGGTGCTGCTGCTGTCTTTCATCTTTTCTGACATTCTAGGATAGGCAAGCAAAGATTGCAAGAACAGAAGAGATGCTGACGGGCAGACGGGTCGGCGCTTCGCGCCCGTATGCATCTTTCCCTTTCCCCCGTGAACATGCTATAGTGAATAAAATATGAACGGAGGGCGCCATGATAATCGGCGAGATACAAAAAGTGGGCACCGATAAGATCATCGTGACGGTGAAGGAATTCAAGGGGAAGACTTACGTCGACGTAAGGAATTTCTTCGAGAACGACCAGGGCGAGATGGTCCCGACGAAGAAAGGCGTCTCCCTGACGCCTGAAAACCTTGACGAACTCATACGTCTCCTCGGCGAGGCAAAGAAACAGCTTCCGCAAGAAACTGATCCCGGCAGCACACCTTAAGCAGAACCGCATTCGGTCCCTTCGCGGACCCGCAGCACAAGAGGACAGGTGAGTGGAGCTTTTTTCAGACGATACCGTTTTCAAGGGAAGGTCTCAGAAACCTCTCGCGGACAGGGTGCGCCCCAGGTCGCTTGACGACGTCATAGGCCAGGAGCACCTTCTCGGAGAAGGAAAGCTCCTGCGGGTCCTCATCGACCGGGGGGATATTCCCTCTTTTATCTTCTGGGGGCCCAGCGGCGTCGGAAAAACAACCATCGGCTGGCTCATCGGCAGGATGATGAAGCTTCCCTATGTCTCCCTTTCCGCCGTCTCAATCGGTGTCAAGGAGGTCAAGGAGGTCATCCAGAAAGCCCGCAATCAGCGGATCATCCTCTTTGTCGATGAATTCCACCGCTTCAACAAGCTCCAGCAGGACACCTTTCTCCCCAATGTGGAGAACGGCACCATCATCCTCATAGGCGCCACTACGGAAAACCCCTCTTTCGAGATCATATCCCCGCTCCTGTCCCGCATGAGGGTCCTTACCCTCAAGCCTCTTGTCACCGCCGACCTGGCAAAGATCCTGGACAAGGCCCTGAGGGACGATGAAGAGCTGGCAAGAGCAAACATCTCCATAGATGCCGCTACGATAGAGGAGATAGCCTACCTGGCTGACGGCGACGCACGCCGCGCCCTGAACCTCCTGGAGGTGTGTTTCAAGATGGTCGGGGAAGGTCCTTCGGGAAGCCCCGTTATCGATCACGACATCGTCCAGGAGGCCTATCAGAAAAAGATCGCCCGGTACGATAAAACGGGCGAGATGCACTACGACCTCATAAGCGCGCTCCACAAAAGCATGCGGGGCTCTGACGCCGACGCGGCCCTCTACTGGCTTGCCCGGATGATCGAGGGCGGCGAGGACCCGCTTTTCGTCATGCGCCGCCTCGTGCGTTTTGCCTCCGAGGATGTGGGCAACGCCGATCCCCACGCCTTGACGCTCACGATCAGCGCCACGGAGGCCTTCAAGTTCATCGGGCCTCCCGAGGGCTATCTCGCCCTTGCGCAGGCGGCGGTCTACCTGTCTCTCTGTGAGAAAAGCAACGCCGTCTACACCGCGTACGGGGCAGCGGCCCGCGATGCCCGGAACCTCCCCGAATACCCCGTCCCTCTGCACATCCGCAACGCACCGACAAAGCTCATGAATGAACTTGGCTACGGTGAAGGATATCTCTACCCCCACGACCACCCCGGCGCCCTGGTCAAGCAGACCTACCTCCCCGAGGAACTCCTCGGCAAACGCTATTACCGCCCCACCGACAGGGGCGAAGAACGCCACCTGAAGGCCTTCATGGAGAAGGTTCGCAATTATCACAAAAAGTAGCGGCGGTTCCAGCAACAGGCCGAAGACGAGCTTACGTATGGCCGCTCCTTCTTTTATTCTTTTCCCTGAAACCTGAAACTTGAAACGGTTTTTTTGCTGGGTTATGATGTTCCTTCGTCATGGAGATATCGGAAAATAATTTAGTTGAGAGCATTCGTAAGTTTGCCCGGAAAAGTAATAGTGTCGTAAGGAGTATCGGTGACGACGGCGCCGTCGCGGACCTCGAGGCCGGCCAATACGTCTTCGCGCAGGACGCCATGGCCGAGCATGTCCATTTCGAGCTCTCTTTCATGGACCCTTACTACGTGGGCAAGAAGGCCCTGTACTCCAATATATCCGATGTCCTGGCGATGGGTGCAAGGCCCCTTTTCTATCTCGTGACCGCAGGCATACCTGCCAGGCTCTCATCGGGGGACATTCTGAAGATGTATCGCGGGATGGACAGGGCCGCCCGGGAATTCGGTGTCACCCTTCTCGGCGGAGATACCGTCGCAACGGCTCGGGACCTCTTCATCGATATCTCGGTGATCGGGAAACTGGCCTCCGCGCGATACTTCGGCAGGGACAAGGCGCGCGAGGGTGACCTCATAGCCGTCACGGGAAAGCTCGGGGAGGCTGCCCTGGGTCTCAAGATACTCAAGGAGGGAACGGGCACGGCGGGGATGAAGAACTGTATCCAGCGCTTTCTGAGCCCCAGCCCACCCTACGCACTGTGGAAGGAACTCGTGAAAAGTGATATAACAGATGTCATGATGGACGTGAGCGATGGGCTCGTCATGGACCTATCGAGAATGATGAACGAAAGCAGGAAACAGGCCCGTATCCATGTCGAAAAGGTCCCCATGCCCCGCCAGGCAAGGCAGAAGGGACTCGAAGAGCTCGCCCTCAGTGGTGGAGAGGATTACCAGCTTCTTTTCACTTTCCCCCGGGAGAAACTCCCTGCCGTCACGGCGATAATCGAAAAAGGCGGCGCCATCACCATTATCGGCGAGGTGATGGCGGGCAGGGGCGTAAGGGTCTATCGGCACGGTTCGGAAGTTGCGAGCCCGAAAAAGGGCTACGATCATTTTGGGGGCAAACCTTGAGCAAGACGACCTTTGTCAGCGACATCACCGGGAATCAGCATGAGGTCAACGATCTCTTCGTGGTTACAAAGAAAGGCACATACACCGCAAAGAACAACACAAAGTACATGATGATCGGCCTCAAGGACGCCACGGGGTCCATCGAGGGCAGGGTATGGGAACGCGTGGACGAGTTGGAAGGCCTCTTCGAAAAGGGCGACATCGTGTCCATACGGTCGAAGGCCCGCCTCTATCAGGACAGGCTGCAGCTGCATATAACCGACATCAGGAAGCTCGATGCCGACCTTGCCGTCAGCGATATCGCCCATTTCTATCCTTCCGGCAGCAAGGAAAGAAGCTGCCTGGAGAAGGAACATGCGGAGATCGTCGAAGAGATAGGAAACCCCTGGCTCAAAGAGCTCCTGAGGGTCTTTCATGACGACGCGCAGCTTCGGGACAGGTTCTTCTCATATCCCGCGTCGACCACCGTACACCATGTCTACGTCGGGGGGCTGCTCGACCATTCCCTGTCCGTGGCGAGGATGGGCATGGCCGCCGCATCCCTCATCGGAGGGGACCGCGACATAATAATCACCGGCTCCATCCTCCATGATATCGGAAAGACCCAGGAACTGGACATAACCCGGGGTTTCAGGTTCACCGACCGGGGCAGGCTCCTTGGCCATATAACCCTCGGCGTTATGATCCTCGAGGATATGATCCGGCGCATCGACGGATTCCCCCAGGAACTCATCGACATTCTCACACACATTATCGTCAGCCACCACGGCCTCGAAGAATGGGGGTCACCCAAGAAACCCATGTTCCCTGAGGCCATCATCGTTCATCACCTCGACAACCTTGACTCGAAGGTAATGGGCGTGAAGGAACACATGAAAGACAACATGGCAGATGAGCGCTGGAGCGAATATCATCGGCTATATGAAGCAAAATACTACAAAATAAACTGAGAGCCAGAATCGCACATGGAGATCAGAAGGGTTTTCGTCGACAAATTGAAGATCAAGAACGGCATGGTCCTCCTGACAGGTCCCATGCACAGATACATCATCGGTGTCCTCAGAAAACATCCCGGGGACAGGGTCGATCTCATTGACGGAAAGGGTTACCTCTATCGTTCCACCATCCAGAGCGTCAAAGGGAAGGAACTCTATCTGCAGGTGCTCGACGTTGTGCACAAACCTCAGGAAAAGAGGCCGAAGGTTATACTGTGCGTAAGCCCCATCAAAGGGCCTCGGATGGATTGGCTTGTCGAAAAAGCGACGGAGCTGGGGGCGGAAAAGATCGTGCCCACGGTGTTCAAGAGGACCATCGTGAAGTTCAATGACCACGGGAGCGAGAAGATCGAACGCTGGAGAAGGATCACCGTGGAGGCCTCTCGCCAGTCAGGGCGGTTCACAATCCCGGAGATAGCGGAGCCCACACCGCTCAGGGGAATCACCGAGCTTATCGGGGACGCCGAGGAGCGTGTGGTCCTCTACGAAAAGGAAAGGCATACGACCCTCAAGGACGTTTTCGGCTCCAAGAGGGGCGAAACAACGTGCGTCGTCATAGGGCCCGAGGGCGGTATTGAAGAAACGGAAGCCGAATGGCTCAAGGAAAATGGTTTCATCGCCTGCACCCTGGGAGAGAATATATTCCGCACCGAGACGACGCCGCTCATCGTTCTGTCGGTAATCCTTTACGAATACGCCAGTGCAAGCAAAGAAGACCGGGGGAGCCCTGTTGTTTCACAGAACACCTGTAAAGGGGAGGTATAAGAGGCATATGGGCAGTACAGGCAAGGCTGGTTGCGGGTGCCTCATCGGCATTCTTGTGATAGTAATGATATTGACTGGCGTACTTTTCCACCCCTTGAGCCTGAAGTTCATGGGGAAGGGTTTTCGGTACGAGGACAAGGTCGTCCCCGCTGACGCCATATTTGTGCCCAGATTTCCGGAAGACCATAAGGGAGAGATCTATGTCGAGGCCTTCAGGGAGTATTTTGCAGGCAACGGCAAAGTCGTGTATATCGAGGACGACAAGGTCCTGGGCACGGATATATACGATCTTGTGTCCCGGATGGCGAAGTCCCGGGGCCTCAAGGAAGGCGCAATGAAACCTCTGTACGCCGGAGACGGCAGGGACCGTGCAACGATAGTCTTCAAAGAGAGGTTCAAAGAGGCCCGCCTCAAGAAGGTACTTGTCGTCGTACCGGAATATGCATCAAGACGGTACCACCAGATGTATGATTCCTCCCGCGACGGGGGTGAGGTCCTTTACATGATCAAGCCCGCGAAGGTCGATTATTTTAAGGCAGACCGTTGGTGGCGCGATGATCTTTCGCGCTCGATCATGGCGCGTGAGTTCTTTACCTCTCTCTTGTACTATTATTCGCTCCTCCGAAAAGACAACGCAAAATAGGCCTGAAGACGTTTCAGGGATGATTTTTTGCAGCAGGATACGTATGGACGAGTGTTCCCATGGATGAAAAACGCGCCCTCATGGCATTGTCTCGGGTGAAAGGCTTGACCCGCCTGGCAAAACGCAGGATCTGCGACGCATATCCCGATGTCACCCGGTTATTTCAACCTGGCAGGAGTGATGACCCGGCACCGGCCGGCATTGCCGCACGCTTTCAGGACTGGAAAGGGATCGACAGGGACATGGGGCTTCTCGACAGGATGCATGCCCGGCTCCTCACCATAAGGGACCCCGATTACCCGCGCCTCCTGAGACATATACCTGACGCCCCGATCGTCCTGTATGCCCGGGGACCGCTCGCACCCGGGGACAGGGCCCTTGCCGTCGTGGGGTCGCGGAAGGCATCCGCCGAAGGCATCAATCTCGCCGGGAAGATCGGTGAAACCCTTTCGTCCGCCGGGATCACCATCGTCAGCGGTCTCGCTCGCGGTATCGACACGGCGGCCCATAGACAGGCCCTTACCGGGACAGGAAAAACACTGGCGGTCCTGGGATGCGGAATAGACATCTGTTATCCCCCCGAGAACGGGGAGCTTTTCGAAAAGATCACCGAGCAGGGCCTCGCGGTGACGGAATACATGCCCGGCGAACAGCCCCTGCCTTATCATTTTCCCGAACGCAACCGCATCATTGCGGGCCTGGCGAGAGGAGTGCTGGTCGTGGAGGCGACGGCAAGAAGCGGCTCCCTCATCACTGCGAGACTCGCCCTTGAATACGGCAGGGAGGTTATGGCGGTCCCGGGAAACGTGCTCAAGATGGAGCATACCGGCTCCAACAGGCTCATCAAGGAAGGGGCGAGGCTGATCGACTCGGTGGAGGACATCCTCACGACCTGTTTTCCCGACGTGCGCACGGCAAAACCGGAACCCGTGAAACTGGACAGCGGGGAAAACAAGGTTTATTCTCTGATAGGATTTGAAAAAGTACACGCAGATGAGGTAATAGAAAGAAGCGGCATGGACACAAAGGAAGTAATGGCCGCCCTCACCCGGCTGACCATGAAAAACGTCGTAACGGAGATAGCGGGGGGCTTCTTCATACGTCGATAAGGCCCGGAAAACCCCTGGCAGGAATGCGGGGTTTTAGGAATAAAGGAGAAATGGATGGGAAAGTCACTGCTCATTGTGGAGTCGCCGACAAAGATGAAAACCCTCTCGAAATACCTGGGAAAGGATTTCGTCATCAAGGCAACGTACGGCCATATCAAGGACCTTCCGAAGAGCAAGCTCGGCGTCGATGTCGAAGAGGGCTTCAAACCCCACTTTCACATCCTCAAGGGTAAATCGAAGGTGGTCGACGAGATAAAGAAGGCGGGCAAAGAGGCGGAAAAGATCCTGATCGGGTCTGACCCCGACCGCGAGGGGGAAGCCATTGCATTTCACGTGGCTGAGGTCATCGGAAAACACGATTGCATAGAACGCGTCCTCTTTCACGAGATCACCAAGAAAGGGGTTCTCGACGCGATGAGGTCACCCATCAAACTCGACCCGGCAAAGTACAATGCCCAGAAGGCGCGGCGCATTCTTGACCGTCTCGTCGGATACAAGATAAGCCCGCTTCTGTGGGAAAGGGTCAGCTACGGCCTATCCGCGGGAAGAGTACAGTCTGTGGCCCTGCGCCTTGTGTGCGACAGGGAAGCGGAGATCGAGGGCTTCGTCAGGGACGAATACTGGGTTGTCGATGTCGTTCTTGAACTCCCTTCGGGAGAAACCATTACGGCCACACTGGAACGAAGGACTCCCGAGAGTGTCCCGGAAGAGCTGTCTGATCGAAAAGGCGCCGATAAGCTCCGGATAACCTCCGGGGACGACGCTGCCGCCATCAAGGCATACATCGCCGGCAGAGAGTTCATCGTGACAAAGGTGGAACTGAAGGAAAAGAACATGTCTCCCCAGCCCGCTTTCATCACGAGCCGGCTTCAGCAGGAGGCATCGAGGATGCTGCGTTTTTCACCCAAACGCACGATGATGCTCGCCCAGAGACTTTACGAGGGGATCGATATAGGCGAGGAAGGCCCGGTGGGGCTCATCACTTACATGAGGACAGACTCGGTGAGAGTTTCCATGGAGGCCATCGCCGAGGCGCGGGAATTCATAAAGAATGGCTACCCGGAACGGTACCTTCCCGAAAAACCGAATTTCTACCGGAACCGGAAGACGGCCCAGGACGCACACGAGGCGATACGCCCCACCTCAGTGCTTTTTACTCCCGAAAAGGTAAAACCCTATCTTGACAAGGAACTTTTCGCCCTTTACGACCTCATCTGGAAGCGCTTCGTTTCTTCCCAGATGACCCAAAAAAGGGTCCAAACCAAGACGGTTGACGTTACGGCAGGCGACTACATCTTTGTGGCCCGGGGCACCAACGTGCTCTTCGACGGCTTTACACGGATCTATGAAGAGGTCGGGGAGGACGACGAGGCCGTGGCAACCCTTCCGGACGTCAAGAAGGGTCAGAAGATGCTGCTCAAGGAAACGGTCATGGAACAGCGTTTCACCAACCCTCCCCCTCGCTTTTCCGAGGCATCACTCATCCGGACGCTTGAAGGAAAGGGCATCGGAAGACCGTCCACCTACGCCACCATCGTCAGCACCGTGCAGGACCGCGACTATGTAACGAAGGAAAAAGGCAGGCTTATGCCAACACCCCTTGGCCGGACCGTGAACAGGCTCCTTGCGGAATTTTTCCCCACCGTCCTCGATGTCGGTTTCACCGCCAGAATGGAGGTGCGCCTCGACGAGATCGAGGACGGAAAAAAGGACTGGATCAAGTCACTGGAGAAATTCAACAGCTCCTTCGAGGGAGAGCTGAAAAGCGCCCAGGAGCAAATGAAGAGTCTCAAGAAGGAAGAGAAGGAAACCGACATCGAATGTGACAAATGTGGCAAGACAATGCTCCTCAGATGGGGAAAGAGCGGCGAATACCTTGTCTGTTCGGGAAGGCCGGAGTGCAAGAACAAAAAGAACGTAAGGGTCGAAGCAGACGGTAAGGTGACCATCGTCGAAAGCGAGGCCAGGGGGATCTGTCCGAAATGTGAAGGAAAACTTGTAGAGAAGAAAGGACGGTTCGGCCGCTTTCTCGCCTGCAGCAACTATCCCGAGTGCAAGCACACGCAGGCATTCTCACTGGGCTTTCCCTGTCCCATGGAAGGGTGCCCCGGCAAACTGGTCGAAAAGACATCGAAAAAGAAGAAGAAATTCATCAGTTGCTCCGAGTATCCCAAATGTTCCTTCGCAACGAACTGGGAGCCGGTGGAAGGCGAATGTCCCTCATGCGGCGCCCTGATCCTCTTCTCTTTCAGAAAAAACCTCTTCTGCCTTCGCAAGGATTGCGGATGGAAATCACAGTAATCGGGGGCGGCCTTGCAGGCGTGGAGGCCGCGCACCAGATCACCCGCATGGGGGGGCAGGCGGTGCTTTTTGAGATGCGCCCGACAGTAACCACCCCGGCACATCAAAGCCCCCGGCTCGCAGAGCTTGTCTGCAGCAACTCCTTCAAATCACTGGATCTCCAAAACGCCCATGGGCTCCTCAAGGAAGAGTTGCGCCGATTGGGTTCGGTCATCATGAAAGCGGCGGACGAGACGGCCATCCCCGGCGGCAAGGCCCTCGTCGTTGACAGGGACCGGTTCGCCGAGAGGCTCACGGAAATGGTCGCGGACAACCCCGGCATCCGCCTTGTCCGGGAAGAGGTGCGCCGAATACCGGACGGCATCGTGATCGTCGCATCGGGGCCGCTGACAAGCCCTCCCCTCGCCGAGGAACTGGGATCCCTGACGGGGGCGGACAACCTCTCCTTCTTCGATGCCATCTCGCCCATAGTCGACGCATCCACCATTGATCACACCAGCGCCTTCTACGCATCGCGGTATAAGAAGGAAGAAGGTGGCGACTATCTCAACTGCCCCCTCACGAGAGAGGAATACGACCGCTTCCACGAAGCACTTGTCGGCGCGGAGAGGGTTGATCTCAGGAGCTTCGAAAAGACATCCTATTTCGAAGGCTGCCTGCCCGTGGAGGTCCTCGCCGAGCGCGGGAAAAAGACGCTTGCCTTCGGACCGATGAAACCCGTGGGTCTCGAGGACCCCCGGGACGGAAAGCGGCCCTATGCCGTTGTGCAGCTCAGAAAAGAGAATGCCTCGGGAAGCATGTTCAACCTCGTCGGCTTTCAGACGAAGATGAAGTATCCCGAGCAGGAACGGGTGTTCAGAATGATACCCGCCTTGAAGAATGCCGTATTCCTGCGATATGGCAGCATACACCGGAATACATACATCAACGCCCCCCTGTGCCTCAGCGAAAAGCTTCAACTCAAGGCGGGCGGGCGAGTCTTCTTCGCCGGGCAGATAACGGGTGTGGAGGGGTACATGGAATCGACGGCGATGGGGCTTATCTCCGGCGTCTCGGCCTTCATGTCAGCGGCTGGCAAGGAGTTTCATCCGCCGCCGCCCGTGACCTGCGTGGGGGCGCTTGTCCACTACCTCACCACGGAAAACAAGAATTTCCAGCCAATGAACGTCAATTTCGGCCTCATCGAAGGTTATTCTAAAAAGGACAAAGAGGCGGCCGTCAACATCGCCTTGAGTGAGATAGAGAGCTGGAAGAAGGAAATGCTGGGATAAGCTCAGGCAAGAGGGTCTGGAAAAAGATACTCTGAAGTGGTATTGTAATCAACGACCTTTCAAGTTCAGGGTTCACGAAAAAACGTCCACACAGCTTGAAACCGTCCCTTTGACCGTTATCCCGGACCCGGCTCGGGATCCGGAGACCTATTCCAACCCGGATTTTTTCCTGGGTTCCGGCCCACGCCGGAATGACAAGATAGAAAGACCCGGAACCTGAAACTTTGAACTTGAAACTTGAAACCTTTTCCCGCAGGAGGCACCATGAAATCCGTTTTTGACAGATTGACCGATAAAGCAATCGAAACAAGGAGCATTTCTCAAGAAGAGGCCCTTGAACTATATGCGGAAGGGGGAAAGGACCCCTTTGGCCTGATGGCCTGCGCATCGAAGATACGGGAACACTTCAAAGGCAATGCCGTGAACCTCTGCGGGATCGTCAATGCGAAGTCGGGCGTGTGTCCGGAAAATTGCAGATTCTGTGCCCAATCCGCCCATTATCACACGCAGGCCCCCGTCTACCCCCTCATGTCCGCGGACGAGATCGGTGAAAAGGGCCGTCTTGCAAAAGAAAGCGGCGCCCATATGTTCAGCATCGTGACGAGCGGCACGCGCATCGTGACGGACGAGGAATGGAACACCATCTATCGGGCGATAGCGCTGTTGAATGCGGCGGGGATCAGACCGTGCGGTTCGCTGGGTATGCTCACAGAAGAAACTGCCCGGAACCTCAAGAAGGCCGGCCTCTACAGGTACCATCACAATCTTGAAACGTCGCAAAGCTTCTTTAGCAACATCTGTTCCACTCACGACTACAACGAGGATACGGAAACGGTGCGTATCGCCCGGGCGGCGGGTCTTACCGTCTGCTCCGGCGGCATCATGGGGCTTGGCGAAACCATGGGGCACCGCGTAGAGATGGCAATGACCCTCCGGGAACTCGACGTGGATTCCGTTCCCATCAACATCCTCAATGCCATCCCCGGCACGCCTCTCGAGAACATTGCCCCGCTGACACCGATGGAGATCCTGCTGACCGTCGCCCTTTACCGCTTTATCCTCCCCAACAAGGACATCAGGCTCTGCGGCGGAAAAGAAAAGAACCTGAGACAACTCCTCCCGCTGGCCGTGGTAGCCGGATGCAACTCCCTCCTCACGGGTAACTACCTGACAACCCTGGGGCGGGACACCGCCGCCGATCTGGAAATGATCAGCGACCTGGGCATGATCGCGAAGTTCGACGACGCCTGACGGCGGTCCCGAAAAAAACGTTTCAGGGAAAAGAGAAGAAAGAATGTTTCTTAGCCTACCGCCTGGCCGAGTTTGAAGATGGGGAGGTACATGGCGACGATGAGACCGCCGAGAACCACACCGAGGAAGACCATGATCATCGGTTCCATCATGGCAGTAAGGTTTGTGACCATGGTATCGACGTCCTCTTCGTAGAAGTCGGCGATCTTGTTGAGCATGCTGTCGAGGGCTCCCGTAGACTCACCGACCTGGACCATCTGAACAACCATGGGCGGAAAGATACCGGCCTGTTCGAGGGGTTCCGCCATAGTGCGGCCTTCACTGATGCGGGAGCGGGCCAGGAGAAGGGCCTCTTCCACTATCTTGTTGCCCGCCACCTTCGCGACAATGATCATGCTTTCCAGGATGGCGACGCCGCTCATGAGGAGCGTCGCGAGGGTCCTTGTCACCCTGGCGACGGAGGCCTTGATGGTAAGGAGTCCAAAAAGAGGGAGTTTAAGGATGAGGCGGTCGATGTTACGGTGCCCGCCTTCGGTTGTGTAGTAGTACCTCAACGCCAGAACCAGGCCGACAACGCCCCCGATAATGATATACCAGTAGCTTTGCACCATCTGGCTGAGGTTGATGACTATCTGCGTCGGTACGGGCAGTTCGGCGCCCATCTCCTTGAACATCTTCTCGAACACGGGGATGACGAAGAGGAGAAGCACGATCACGACGACAAAGGCCACGATGATGATCGAAACAGGGTAGATCATCGCCGACTTTACCTTCTTCTTCAATTTTTCCGTTTTTTCAATGTAAATGGCGAGCCTTTGCAGGACGTTGTCCAGAAGACCGCCCTCTTCGCCGGCTACGACAAGGTTGACATACAGCTCGTCAAAGCATTTCGGATAGTCCCTCAGGGCGTCGGCGAAGCGCGCGCCCCCTTCGATCTTCTCCTTGATCTCCTTGACGATGCCCCTGAAATTGACGTCTTCTATCTGGTTCGCAAGGATCTCGAGCGATTGGACGAGCGGCAGTCCCGAGGTGATCATCGTCGAGAGCTGCCGGGTAAAGAGCAGGATCTCAATGTTCTTTATCTTTTTCTGGGGACTGAATTTCTGTTTCCCCTCTTCCTTCGTTTCCGTCATGGAGGTGACGATGACGCTTTCTTTTCTCAACGCTGCGCGCAGCGCATCGCCGGACGCCGCCTTCGAAACGCCCTTGCGCGTCTCTCCGGACACCGTTCTTCCTTCCCATTGAAACTGTGGCATGACTCAATAATACATAAATAATTTTTGTTTGCAAAGAGAAAATTATCAAAACAGGTGGTTAATAGAAAAACAGGTTCCAAAATTTACGTTTTACAGTATAAGCTTGGATAATAATTGAATAATTATGTGATAATAGTCACAGTTGAGCCAGGTGACAGGTAAATAGGAAAGACCTTTCCCATGACCTGTCACCTGTTTCTGGCCTTATTCCCTTATTACTGCATAGAATGTCGCGTTCTCGCGCTGTATCAGCATGATGATGCCTTCCTTGACGTTGGAGCGTTTCACCGCCTCCTTGAATTCCGCGACACTCCTCACCGGCTTTCTCCCGATCTCCCTGATGACGTCGCCGGAACGGATGTCCGCTTCCTGGGCGGGGGAACCGGGAATGACATCGGTCACAATGACGCCCCGTTTGTCCTTTAGATTGAGATGCTTTGCTACCTCGCCGGTGATGTCCTGCACGACAAGTCCAAGATCCTTTTCAATCTCGGTCTTTTTGGATGCCCTCAGACCCTCTTCCTGGAGTTCGCCGATGACCACGTCCACTTCCATCCGTTTCTTGTCCCTGATGAGGACGATCCTTGCCTTCTTGCCTATCTCTGTCGAAGCGACCAGGCGAGGAAGCGTCTCGTTGTCCTTGATCTTCTTGCCATTGTAGGAAACGATGACATCGCCGCGTTTGATGCCCGCTTTATCCGCAGGACTCTGCTCCATGACGTCGGCGACGAGCGCCCCTTCCAATTCCTTGATACCGAAGCTTTTCGCGATCTCCGGGGTGATCCTCTGGATGACCACACCAAGCCAGCCGCGGGCCACCTTCCCCTTGCTCTTCAACTGGGCAAGCATGTCCCTGGCCACATTTATGGGTATGGCAAAACCGATACCCTGGCCGCCGGAGACGATGGCGGTGTTGATCCCCACCACCTCCCCCTTGAGATTCAGAAGCGGTCCGCCGCTGTTGCCGGGGTTGATGGAGGCATCGGTCTGAATGAACTCATCATAGGGTCCTGCCCCGATGATCCTGCCCTTGGCACTGACGATGCCGGCGGTGACCGTGTGCGCGAGACCAAAGGGATTGCCGATGGCGACGACCCAGTCTCCCACCTGCAGCGCCTCGGAATCTCCGAGAACGGCCGCGGGGAGCAACTGCCTGACATCGATCTTGATAAGGGCTATGTCCGTCTTCGGGTCGCGCCCTATGACCCTGGCATCGTACTCCTTCTCGTCGGAAAGCTTCACCTTGATGCTCGAAGCCTTCTCAACGACGTGGTTATTCGTCAGAATATACCCTTCCTTATCGATAACGAACCCCGAGCCGAGGCTGCGCTGTTTGTACTCACGGCGCGGACCGTTGCCGAAAAACTTGTCGAAGAAATCGTCACCGAAGAAATCCTTGAAGGGATTATTGGGGCCCACCATCGGGCCCTGGCCGCCCGGGCCCCTGATGACCGCGGTGGTACTGATGTTGACAATCGACGGCTTCGCCTGGTTGACCAGTCCCGCCAGGCTTGGCAATCCATTGCTGGAAGCCGCCACGGCCCGGACTTTTTGCGTGGCGGGCCACGCAGGCTGTTTGTCGGGCAGTATCTGGGCCCTTACGTATGCGAAACCCAGCGCGGCAACGATAAGAACGCAAACGGTTGAAACGAGTCGTTTGTCCTTCATAAAGTATCCTCCATCATGACATGGGCAGCTTAATTGTAAACAGGCTTCCCGCAGCGGGCCTCGATTCGACCTCGATGGTGCCCCGGTGGGCCTCGGCTATCCACTTGCTTATGCTCAGGCCGAGGCCGCTGCCGCTCTCGCGCTTGCGGGACCTGTCTGCGCGGTAAAACCTGTCGAATATGTATTTAATGTCGCCCGATGATATGCCGGGACCATCGTCCTCGACATTTATACAGGCAAAACCGTTCTGCTTGTACGATGACACCGTCACGTGTCCGCCGGGGTGTCCGTATTTGATGCCGTTCTCCACCACATTGGTGATCATCCTGCGCAATTTGAGCGCATCGCCGACGATGCGAATGTCCTCGAGTTCCTTCGCCACCACCTCCACCCCCTTGTTCTCGCCGAAAAGCTTCATGCCAAGACAGACATCGGCAAGAAGGTCGCGCAGGTCGATCTTTTCGAGGTTCATGCCGATGTCCTTCGTTTCGGCCTTGGAGAGCAGAAGCAGGTCGTCGATGATCCGGCTCATCCTGTCGATCTCTTCGAGATTGCTCTGCATGGACCGCTTGTATTCTTCGTTCGTCCTGTCCTTCCTCAACGCCAGTTCCGTTTCGCCCTTGAGAATGGTCAACGGGGTCTTGAGCTCATGTGAGACATCGATGCTGAACTGGTTTATCCTCTGAAAGGAGTCCTTAAGCCGCGAGATCATGGCATTGAAGGTCTCCGCGAGGCGGCCAAGTTCGTCCTTGCGCCCCCTGATGTCGATGCGCTCGTCGAGGTTTGTCGATGATATCTTGACGGCAGCCCTGCGGATCTGGTCCACGGGCCTCATTGTCTTCTTCGCCATGAAATAGCCGACGACGATGGTGACGCTGATGGAGGTGGGAATGCTGATGATCATGATTATGAGGAGGCGCTTCATGGTGTCCTCGAACTCCTCCATCGACGATCCGACCTGGACAATGCTGATGACCTTCTTGTTTTCCTGAATCGGCATCGTGATCATCCGCAGCCGGGGACGGGCGGTCTCTATCGTTTCATAGACGATCTCTCCCTTGAGGGCCCTCTCCAGGGTGACAAAACTGACGGGGACCGCCTCTGCATCGAGGTCGTTCAGCCTCGCCCCTATCTTGCCGGAGGCGTCGATGATCTGGATGAACTTGCCTTTCGGTTTCTTGCCGAGGGCATTCTCGAGGTAACGCTCGAAGTTGCCGAAGAGACTCTGGCCCTGGGCCTCGGTCATTGACGAGGCCAGTACCCCGGCAATCGATTTTATCTTCGTGTCGATGCTCCTCTGCAGGCTGTTCCGGAAATAAATATAGACCCCGCTGGAGAAGGTGACGAGTATCAGGGCAAGGATGCCGCCGTACCATAGAGTCAATTTCCATTTGATGGGAAGGCTAAATCTTTTCATCTTCTTTGAGGATGTAACCCACCCCGCGGACGGTGTGGATGAACTTCTTGTCGGTAAGGACCTCTATTTTCTTTCGGAGGAAATTCACGTAAACATCAACGATGTTCGAGGAATCATCCTGGCTCTGCCAGGCATATTCGGTCATCTCCTTCCTGGAAAGCGGCCTCTCGCTGTTGCGCAGCATGTACTCCATGATGAGGAATTCCTTTTCGGTAAGCTCGGCTTCCTTGCCCCCTATGGACAGCTTTCTGTTGTACGGGTTGAGAACGATCTCCCTGTACTCGAGGGTGAGCGGGACGGCCTTGCGGCTCCTCCTTAAGAGCGCCCGGATCCTGGCCAACAGTTCTTCGAAGGAGAAGGGCTTGGTCAGGTAGTCGTCGCTGCCCGTATCGAGCCCCTTGATCACGTCTTCCTTGGTGCTCTTCGCGGTGATGATAAGGACGGGGGTCTCTATGCCGGCCTGGCGCATCCTCTTCAAGACCTCCAGGCCGTCTATCTCGGGTATCATCAGGTCAAGAAGAACGATGCCATAGTCGTGCATGGTGACAAGGTCAAGGCCCGTTTTGCCGTCCTCGGCCACCTCCACCACATATCCTTCCTCTTCGAGGCCCCTCATAATAAAATTGGCGACCTTCGATTCATCTTCTACAAGGAGAACTCTCATGACCATAATAATATAGTATAAAAAAGCCGGTTGTACAATTCTTCCGTGTGGATGAAAGGGCATCGGGGTCGCGGCCTGCCGGCGGTCACCCCTTTTTTAGTGAATTTCTTTGACAAAACAGGGGGGATACTATTAAGTATTCAAGGTTTCCGGGACCATCGGAAGGGGTATTTTCCACACAAAGAGGACAAACCCATAAAGTGATACAGGGAGGTCCACATCCATGAATCTTCGTGAGGCGTACATCATCACCTTTATCGCGAGTTTCTGCACCCTTGTGATCGAAATGGTAGCGGGCCGCATCCTCGCGCCTTTTGTCGGGGTTTCGATCTACACGTGGACGAGCATCATTGGTGTCATCCTTGCCGGGATCAGTATCGGCGCCTTTATCGGGGGCAAGCTCGTCGACAGGTATCCCTCCAGGAAAACCCTGGGGTGGCTCCTCCTCATATCGGGCGCGATGGCGCTCACGATCATTCCCCTTACATACGCCATCGCCGCTTACCGGTTCCCCGTTTCCCTGATGATGCGGATCTTCATCGTCACGTCCATCATATTTTTCATCCCGGGCTGTGTCCTTGGCACTATCTCACCTGTCGTCGTCAGGCTTACGCTGAAAAACCTCGAGAACGCAGGGAACGTCATCGGCAAGATCTACGCCATTTCGACACTCGGTGCCATCATCGGCACATTTGTTACGGGCTTTTTCCTCATCTCCTGGATGGGCACGAGGACGATCATCCTGTCCATGGGCATCATACTTCTTCTGGCGGCCCTGCTGTCAGGCTCGATCTTCCGGAAGAAGGCGAGCATGGCCATATTCATTGTCATTGCCGCTCCCTGTCTCTTTTTCATCAATTCCCATCTCTATGCCATTCCGGCCAGCAGCACAACCTACCTTTACAGGGAAAGCGACTACTATACGATAAAACTGTCAAAGACGGTGAGTTCCGACAAGAAGACGGAACTCGTGGCGATGGTCCTCGACAACCTCATACATTCTTACGTGAACCTCCAGGACCCAAAACACATCGAGTACGAATACGAGCGCATCTATGCCGACGTCCTCAAGTGGAAGTTCACCGAAGAGACACCCTTTAAGAGCCTTACCATAGGCGGAGGCGGTTACACCTTTCCCCGGTACATGGAGGTCACCTACCCCAGGGCAAAGATAGATGTCGTCGAGATCGACCCGGAGGTGACGAAGATCGTTTACGACCATCTCGGTCTGCCGAAAGACACGAAGATAACGAGCTACAATACCGACGGCAGGTGGTTCGTCATGAACTGCAAGGAGAAGTACGACCTCGTGTTCACCGATGCCTACAACGACATCTCCATCCCCTACCATCTCACAACAAGAGAGTTCCTTCAGCAGATCAATGATATCATGAACCCCGGGGCGATACTCATGTCCAACATCATCGACAATTTTCAGAAGGGGCTCTTCCTGCCTTCCTATATAAAGACATTGAGAAAGGTCTTCGGGGAAAACAACGTCTATCTCATCTCCGTAAGCCCCAATTTCAGGAAGGTCCGCATAAGCACCTTCATCGTCATTGCCGGCAAGGGCAACTTCGATATCACCAGCTTCCAGTCATTTATCCAGGACGGGCTCGGTTCCCGCGCCACGTCCTCCATCGTACCCGAAGACCTTATGAATGAATTCATCAACAGGAAGGATGCCATGGTCATCCGTGACGACCACGCCCCCATCGACAACCTCGTAGCCCCCGTCTTCGAGGAAAGATTCGGGTATAACAGGAAAAATTGAAACTTTCTTTTCTTTACTTTCCATGCCCTTTTCTTTTAGAATTATATCCTCGGTGCGGGAATAACTCAGCTGGTAGAGTGCAAGCTTCCCAAGCTTGATGCCGCGGGTTCGAGCCCCGTTTCCCGCTCCATTTTTTAAAGACAACGACCAATGATCCCATTGAAATGACCAGGCGGGTTCACACGACCGGCAATCATATTCCAATAACGAATTCAGCCATTTTCTTCTGTTTCGTCACTGGTTAATTGGTAATTGTCTTCATCATTGCTCACTGTAATTTGGTCATCGGCCATTGTCCTCAATCCCGTTGACATTCATTCCCCCTCCGGTTATCCTTGCGGCAGGATGGTCCCTGATAAGACTCCCTGAACCGAAAGAAAGGAGGTATTCTTCTATGAGAAAAACAGTGCGCTCCACCTGGCTCCTTTTGGCCGTGATCATCGGTCTTTCATTTTACTCATTTCCGGCTCGGGGCCAGACAACCGCCGAGGCGTTGCCTCTCAACACAATGCTTACGATAAAAGCACCTGGCGAGGCCGTCAACAGGAAGACGGTCTATAAGAAGATCCTCAGATACTGCTCCTTTGAGAGCCAAAAGCTCCCCGATTACGTCAGGGTCTTTCACTTCCAGGTGGCCCCGGGACAAAAGTACACCTTTTACGATTGCCACCCCGCACCCCCCGACCGTGCACCGATATTGATCTACCTGTCCGGCGATACGCCTCTTACCGCCGACACTCATTCCTACGGGACATCCACCGGATTCACGCGCTCGTTCGTCTCGCGGGCACAGCAGCCCTGGCCCATACGGCGGGGTGAACAGGCCTCATGCGACCTTGTCCGCCATAATATCACCATCGCACCGCAGAGTGAACACGACAACCTTTATATTATCGTCAATTTCAGAAGACCGGACATGTCCACACGGATAATGCTGAAGCATCCGGCGGACGGTGACGATGTGGTTGCGAAGTCGGCCAACAGGTCGCGGGGAACCGTCTGGAAGGCGCCCTTTCTTCTCACCAATATCCCCGGCGACCGGACAGGCGCAAAAAAACCTCCCCTGACACCGGTGCCGCCAACAGGCTCCACCGCAGGCCAAACCCCGGGTACCACCGCACCAGGCACCGTCGCGCCCCCTCCTCCCAAACCGGACGCTTCCCTGCCGCCCCGGTCGGGCTTTGTGAAAGAGGCCCCGGCGTACACGGGCAATGCGACGGTCATCCCCTACGATTCAACGGTGCATGCCTACATCGACCGGTCGGACTACGATGCGTTCCGTTTCGACTTCCCCGGCGGAAAAATGCGCATCGCTTCGCAGAGAGGCCTCGACATTGTGGCTGACCTCCTGGATTCGAAAGGGAACAGGCTCGCACGCGACGGACAGGATACCCGAAAGGACTTCCTCATTGAGGCGAACATGCCGGCGGGCACGTATTACGTCCAGATCAGGTTCATGTACCACGCCGGACAAGGACCGTATACCCTCATACTCGGCAACGGCAGCTCGGCGGTATTGAAAGAGGCCGACCGTTAGGATGACCCCCATACGTGACCATGCAGGAGACGCCTGCAACCGGTCGGCCCCGTGAAGAACCGCGGCGAAGAACAGGGCATGCCGGGACGCAGGGCTTTCTGGGTGAAGGCCGGCCTCGTCGTCATCGTGGGTCTTATCGCCATGTTTCGCTCCGACGTCCTGACGGTGTTCTTCACCTTTGCCGTCCTCGGCCCCGTGAAGGTCTATCACGTCCTGTGGGCGCTGACCGTGTTCATACTAATCAAGCGCATGGTCCCCCGGTTCAACAAGAAGATCTCCTCCCGGAAGGTCTTCGGCCGGTTCTACCGGGAAGCCGGGGGCATCACGCCCGCGCGAGATGAAAAGCTCCGTTCCCTGAAAGCAAAGACCGACCGGGGCGCCCTGAAATCAGCCTTTTACTGGCTCCTGCTGCTCGCCGATATCTCCCTCTGGCGCATGGTGGGCATGCTCAGCGACACCTGGATCTACATCATCGTTCTCTTTTTCGTCTTCATGGACCAGTTCTGTGTCAGTGTTTTCTGCCCTTTCAAGTGGCTGGCGCAGGGCAAATGCTGCAGCACCTGCCGCATCAACAACTGGGGTTACATCATGGCTTTTTCTCCCCTTATCTTCATACAGTCCTTCTGGACGTGGTCCATCGTCGCCCTTTCCATCATCATCGTCATTCAATGGGAGTATCTGTATTACCGGTTTCCCGAGCGATTCTATGAAACGCACAATGCCGCCCTCATGTGCAGGAACTGCACAACGGAGTGCACGGGAAAAAGAAAATTACGTTGAATATTACCGGTGGATTCCTTACAATGAAAAACACGCCAGGCAGCCGCGTAAGCTTGGAGAGGCAATTATTTCAGGAGGTTTTCGGGCATGTCGGAGCAGTATGAAGCTATAGTCATCGGCGGCGGCCCCGCGGGTCTGACGGCCGGACTCTACCTTATGCGCGGCGGGATCAAGACGCTCCTTCTCGAAAAGGTCCTTCCCGGCGGCGCGCCTCTCAACACGGGTCGCGTGGAGAACTATCCGGGGTTTCCCGAGGGAATATCGGGCAGGGAACTGATGGAAAGGTTCACCGCCCACGCAAAGGCCTTCGACCTTCCCATCAGGGAGTTTGCCGAGGTCCACAGCCTGACGCGCGAGGGAACGCGCTTCACCGTGACTGTGAATGATGCGACGATCGAAGCCGGTGGGGTCGTCGTAGCCAGCGGAACCGAACCGGTGAAGATGGGGATCCCCGGCGAGAAAGAACTCCTCGGCAGGGGCATCTCCTACTGCGCCACCTGCGACGGCATGTTCTTCAAGGATCTCGATGTCGCCGTCATCGGCGGCGGCGATTCGGCCATCGAAGAGGCCCTGTCGCTCGCCAATATCGTCAGGAAAGTATACGTGGTACATCGCAGGGACGCCCTGAGGGCGCAAAAGATCCTCCAGGAACGCGCCTTTCGGAACCCGAAAATGGAGTTCCTCTGGAACAGTCGTCCCCTCCAGATCACCGGCAAGGACCAGGTGGAATGCCTTGTCATTGAGGATACGAAAACAGGCCGGCGCGGAGATCTGCAGGTAAGCGGCGTCTTTGTCTACGTCGGCAGCCGCGCCAATACAGGTTTTCTCGGAGACCTGGTCGAACGCGACCCCGCGGGCTTCATCATCACCGACGAAGGGCTCGCCACCGCAACCCCCGGGCTTTATGCTGCGGGAGACATCCGCAAGAAGACGCTTCGCCAGGTTTCCACGGCGGTCGGCGACGGGGCGACAGCGGCGGTCGGCCTGGAAAGGTATATCCTTGGAGCACACCGTTAAACCCGTGTATTCACACAGGACAGGAGCGCAGTCGTCACCTATGGGCAAAGTCCTCCTGTGTCTCACCGCATTTTTTCTGCTGACATGTGCACCATCCCTGTGCGGGGCGGAACACATTGTCCTCTCTCGTGCGGGTGTCCACGACGACGCCATGTGGAATGTCTTTAAAAAATACCTGGCCGACAAGGGGCTTACGATGACCGTCTATAACTCCCCCGGGTCGATGGAAAAGCAGGTCGAGACGGCCAACAAGGTAAATAGGGAAAGGGCTCTCTTCATGCTTGCAGTCGAACTGGTGCCGTCGGACCACACCGACGCCTTCGTCGCCGTGAGCAACGCGAAAAAAGGAGAGGGCCTTATATTGAATGCCGATGAAGTGCCGGGCTCGCACGCCGCCCGGTCGGGAAGCCTCGCGTCGTCCATCGCCGCCCCGTTCGGGAAGAAGGTCAAGCCTATCCCTCTTTTCATGTTTCTCGGGATAGATATGCCGGGCGTCTTTGTAAGGCTTGAGGTTCAGAAGAATAAACCTGGCGATGCCTTCGACAAATTGTATGAAGGTATGCTGAACTATATGAAAAGAGGTAAAGATGAGAGAGAATTCAAGGGCGAGCGACGAAATACGTCACCTTAGGATCGAAAAGAGCTTCCTGCGGTATCCCGAGGGCTCCGTGCTCGTTGAGATGGGCGGTACAAAGGTTATTTGCGGCGTCAGCGTGGAAGAGAAGGTCCCCCCTTTCCTGAAGAACAGCGGCAAGGGCTGGCTGACCGCCGAGTATTCCATGCTCCCCCGGGCCACCCACAACAGGTCCATGCGTGAATCCGTTTCCGGGCGTATCGGCGGCAGAACGCACGAGATCCAGCGCCTCATTGGAAGGGCGCTTCGGGCCATAGTCAATCTCGATATCATCGGCGAGAGGACCATCTGGGTCGACTGCGATGTGATCCAGGCGGACGGCGGAACGAG
The DNA here is from genome assembly GCA_028698615.1 of Syntrophorhabdaceae bacterium. Taxonomy (NCBI): domain Bacteria; kingdom Pseudomonadati; phylum Thermodesulfobacteriota; class Syntrophorhabdia; order Syntrophorhabdales; family Syntrophorhabdaceae; species Syntrophorhabdaceae bacterium. Next base: position 64,510 of record JAQVWF010000006.1, on the reverse strand, counting down.
AACCGCAAGCATCACCGGCGGCTACGTCGCCCTCGTTGAGGCCCTGTGGGGTATGAAAAGACGGGGTATGATCGACAAGGTCCCCCTGCGGGACAGCGTCGCGGCCATCAGCGTCGGCATTGTCAGCGGCGACATCGCCCTCGATCTGTCCTACGAAGAAGATTCGAAGGCCGAGGTGGACATGAACTTCGTCATGACAGGCAAGGGACAGCTCATCGAGGTCCAGGGCACCGCGGAGAAGAAACCTTTTACCAAGGAACAGTTCGACATCATGTACCAGTACGCCCTGAAAGGCATAGGTGAGATCACAACGCAGCAGAAAGCGACCCTCGGCCCCCTCTTCCCCCTATGACAAACGTCATCATCGCGACGACGAACAGGGGCAAGTTCGGAGAGATCCGGGACCTCATATCGGGCCAATTCACTCACGCCTATTCCCTCCTCGATTTTGAGGACGCCATCGTTGTCGATGAGGACAGCCCCCATTACGCTGACAATGCGATGAAAAAGGCGCGCAAGGTCGGGGAGCATTTCGGCATGCCCGCCCTTGCCGATGATTCCGGCCTGGAGGTCGCCGCTCTCGGCGGAAGGCCCGGCGTCCATTCCTCCCGATACGGCAGGAACGATGAAGAACGCATAAGACGTCTTCTCGGCGAGCTCAACGGTGTACCCTGGGAGGACCGCAAGGCAACCTTCAAGGCGTATGTGGCTTTGTACCTGCCGCAGAAGGACCGCTGCTACGTTTTCTACGGAGAACTCAAAGGATACATTGGTCTCGGCGAACATGGTTCGGGCGGCTTCGGATACGATCCCGTCTTCTATTCCCCGGAACTCGGCAAATACCTGGCTGAACTCTCCACGGAAGAGAAAAACACCCTGAGCCATCGCGGCCGCGCGATAGCAGCACTCAAGAACTTCGTCGGGAATGGGTGAGGGGTCAGGGTCTTGATAGGACCTACAGGACGCATAGGCAGCAGGAGGTGTTTTCCTGGAAACTCCGGAACTTTGGAGCCTGAAACTTGGAACGGTTCTTAATGTGGTCCCAACGAGAATCGAACTCGTGTTTTCGGCGTGAGAGGCCGACGTCCTGGGCCGCTAGACGATGGGACCGCCAAGCATGAATAGTATCAGAAAAGGACTTTCATTTCCACTAAAAAACCGACAAAAAGCTATACATTTTAATTGTTTCCTATTATAATTTGGAGGACATAATCAAAAGGAGGAAGGAATGTTTGGCCTCGGAATGCCGGAACTGATCATAATACTTGTCATCGTCGTACTCATTTTCGGCGCCGGCAGGATCTCGGAGATAGGTGGGGCGATAGGGAAAGGTATCAAAGGCTTCAAAAAATCCGTAAATGAGCCCGATTCCATTGATGTCACACCGGAACAAAAGGAACGACAGGAAAAGGACAAAGCCTCTCAGAAACCGAACGAACCGAAGTGAAACCCCTCCATACCTTCCGCAACGTCATGAACAGACAGCCATCAGGCCCTGCCTTCTTTTAGCCGACTGAGCCGAGAAAACCCATGGAGATCCTCAACGGGAAGGAAAAAGAATCGATCCTCAAAGCGGTGGAGATCCTCGAGGCGGGAGGTATCGTTGCCTTTCCCACGGAGACCGTGTACGGCCTCGGCGCTCTCGCCCAGAACCCTTATGCCGTCGCAAAGATCTTCGAGGTCAAGCAGAGGCCCCACTTCGATCCCCTTATAGTGCACCTTGACGGACCACAGCGGCTGAAGGACTACGTGAGCGATGTCCCCGGGGACGCCAGACGGCTTATGAAGATATTCTGGCCCGGTCCCCTCACCATGATCCTCAGGAAAAACCCATCCATTCCCGACATTGTCACCGCCGGTCTTCCCACGGTCGGAATCCGTGTGCCTTCACATCCCGTGGCGCTGGCGCTCATCGGCGCCCTTCAAAAACCCATCGCGGCACCGAGTGCCAATCCTTTCGGCTACATGAGCCCCACCCGGGTGCGCCATGTTGCCAGGTCCTTCGCGGACCGGGTGCCCCTTGTTCTCGATGGGGGGGATTCCGCATACGGGATAGAGTCGACCATCATATCCTTCCGGGAAAAAGGGGTATTCGTTCACCGCCATGGCGCCATAAGCATTGAGGAACTGTCGGAACACGTGCGCATAATTGAAGACAAGACGGCCCCCGGAACCTGTGAATCCCCGGGGGAGCTTCCTTATCACTATGCCCCCACGAAACCGCTGCGGCTTGTCAACGGCCCTTCTGACATCGGGCACGAGGCATCGTCCTATCTCGCGTTTCAAGAGCCAGCGGAACCGGTAAGGTCAAAACACGTGAGGGTCCTTTCGCCGTCGGGCGACCTCAGAGAAGCGGCATCCAATTTTTTTTCCGCTCTTATCGAGCTGGACAGTGATGATGTGGACGTCATCTATGCCGAAAAACTGCCGGAAAGGGGCATTGGCCGGGCAGTCATGGAACGGCTCAGAAAGGCCGCCCGCAAGCACCCCCCGCAGGCGGTACACAACCCGTTGAATATTTAAATGAACCGTGATAGTGTATGAGTGGAAGCGCGACCGGAACAAAATGAAAGCCAATCATGAAAGTCTTTGATAAGATTGAAAAAAAAGTTTGCACGGTCTTTAGGCAGAGGGGAGATTGTATGTGTAGAATCAACAGGTTACAAACGTTTTTTTACAACTTGTCAACAGGTTTTCCACAAAGATTGTGGAAAAGTCTCAAAAGTCCCTATTTTTCAAGAACCTGTATCGTACTTCTGTCCTGCTTTGTTCTGGTTTCCTGTTCTTATATGAAAAAGGTTACAGGAAAGCCGCAGCCGACCATGGAGAACGCGCTTATCTCCATGAGCGAGGACGAGATCCGGAAGAAACTGGGTGAACCCACCATGGTGAGCCTTACACCCGACGACAAGATCATCTGGACATACCGTCCCGAGTGGAAGCTCATGCCTGACAACAAAGGTACGGTTTACGTGGAGTTTGATAACGGCAAGGTGACAAAAGTGATCAAGGCGGAAAAATGACCATGCTATGCGAAACGTGCTCAAGGGAATTCGAGAAAACAGCCTGCCCGCGCTGCAAGGAAGACATATTCCGGTTTGGTGCTTACTGCTACCTTTGTGGAGGGGAACTGGCCGGTGAGTCACCGGTCGCGGAGGAACCCGCCGACGACGATTTTTCGAAGAGGGTCCTGTGCAGCGACGGGACCTGTATCGGCGTAATAGACGAGAAGGGTATCTGCAAAGTATGCGGAAAACCATACAAAGCGGAATCGGAATAGTCCTCGTAACCTGTCTTTTCTGTTCCTGCACGACCTACAACAACTATTCGCGGCAACTTGGGGCCGGTAAAAGCCTTCTTTCCGAAGGCAGGTACGACGAGGCCCGAAGGCACCTTGAAGACGCGGCCCGGCACAACATCGACGGCGCGGCGTACACATACCTTGCCCTTATGGCCTACAGGCACAATGACCTGGGGAGTGCTCTGGGCTACATCGCCAGCGCGGAGAACGCGCCGCCCGATATGCTCTCTTCGCTGAGAATGTACGCCTGCAAAGCCCTCATCCTCCTCGGTCTCAAGGCTCCGGTGGGAATGAAGGCACTTCAGGAATATGTTGACCGCTACGATGGGTTCTACCCCCTCGAATCCATCAATGACATAAAGGAAATGTTGCGGACCGGCACTGTTGACCGGGAACGACTGGAAACGATCATGGAAGAGCAACTGCAAACGCACGAACAGGACATGGAGCTTTACATATATAGTAATGTGGGTTTTTACACCCGCGATAATCGGGACGGAGCGTATTAGGGGACAATACTATGGGATTTTTCGAAAAGATAAAGAACGGACTGACAAAGACCCGGGATCAGCTCAAGACAAAGATCGAATGGATGGTTGCGGGAAAACCGATCGAAGAGGACGCCTTCGATGAGATCGAAGAGGCATTGATACTTGCCGATGCGGGTCTCGAAACGGCACAACTCCTCGTGGATGCCCTCAAGGAAAAATGGAAGCGGGGACTCATACGGACAACTGACGACATACGGTCGTCCATGAAGGAAGAGGTGCAGAAGCTCCTCACCCCCATCGAATCCCCGATAATGACCAACGGCAGCAAGCCCTTCGTCATTCTTGCCCTCGGTGTGAACGGCGTCGGCAAAACGACGACGATCGCCAAGATGGCCGGCATTTACCTCAAGGATGGCAAAAAGGTCCTCCTCGGTGCATGCGACACCTTTCGGGCTGCCGCCATCGAGCAGCTCGACGTCTGGGCTAAACGGCTCAATGTGGAGATGGTAAGGCATGCCGACGGATCCGACCCGGCCGCGGTCGCTTTCGATGCCGTCAAGGCGGCGAAGTCCCGCGTTGCCGACATCGTCATCCTCGATACGGCCGGCAGGCTCCACACGAAGGCAAACCTCATCGAGGAGATGAAAAAGATACATCGTGTCATTTCAAAGGAAGTGGCGGGGGCGCCCCACGAGGTGCTTCTCGTTGTGGATGCCACCAACGGTCAGAACGCCATCGCCCAGGCAAAGACATTCAACGACGCCGTCGGCGTCACGGGCATAGTCATCACGAAACTCGACGGAACGGCAAAGGGCGGCTTCATCCTCCCCATAGCCCACCTCCTGCGCATACCCGTCAGGTACGTGGGTGTAGGCGAGAAACTTGACGATCTCATACCTTTCAACGCAAAGGAATTCGCGGAAGCAATGTTCGAGTAAAACATAGTGACCAAATTCCAATAAGCAAATAAAAAGCGGCAACAGAACGAGCCGACCGTTTCATCCGGTGTATTGAGATTTGGTCATTGTCATCCGTCCTTCCTGAGGACAATCTCTCCCGCCGCTATCCTCTCCAAAGTTGCCGGATAGAGGATGTGTTCCTGGACGAGGACACGTTCTGCCAGTTTCTCGGGGGTGTCGTCGGGCATGACGGGCACGCGCACCTGGGCAAGGATGGGCCCCCTGTCGTATTCCTCGTTCACAAGATGGACGGTCACACCGGATTCTTTCTCTCCCGCCGCGATGACAGCTTCGTGGACATGAATGCCATACATCCCTTTCCCGCCGTGCTTTGGCAGGAGTGCCGGGTGGATGTTGAGAATGCGCCCCCTGAAACGGGCGAGCGTTCCGGGGCCGAGCTTCTTCATATAGCCGGCAAGGGCAACCACATCGACCTTGTGCAGGATAAGCGTGTCCAGAATGGCCCGATCCAGCCCTTCCGGGTCGGGGTGCGTCTTCCCGCTCAAGCAGTAGTTGGGGATACCCTCCGCTCGTGCCCGTTCAAGAGCCCGGGAATCGCCGTTATTGCTGATAACGACAACCGGGGCCGCATGCAGCTTCCCCGCCCTGCAGGCATCGATGATGGCCTGCATGTTGCTACCCCCATGTGACGCAAGAAACCCTATATTCATGGCATATCCTCGTAAAGTTGGCCCGGCCCCCGAACCCTCCGCAAAAAAACAGGTTCTCCGCCCTTGTCTGAAACTTGAAACCTGAAACTATCTTCTAAAGACAAATCCTCTCCAGGCGTTCTTTCTCGCTTCCATCACCGGCTCCCAGGGCAGGAAGAGCCTCAAGGCCTCATTTTTCTCCCGGCCGATGATACCCGAGGCGACAAGGGTCCCTTTCTTTTTCAAAAGGCCCATGATATGTCCCGACGACAGTGCGAACGTGCGGATGTCGAGGTTGGCGAGAACAATGTCGTACCTTCCGCCGACGTCCATGAGGTCGGCGCAGACGACCTCTATCCCCGATGCTTCGTTGAGAAGCACGTTCTTTTGCGCCGAAAGGACGGCGTCCAGGTCGTTGTCGACGGCGTAAACGCGTTTCGCCCCCTTCAACCGGGCATAGAGGGACAACAGGGCGGAACCGCAACCCAGGTCGAGGACGCGCTTCCCTGTATGGTCTATCTCCTTCATAAGCTTTACCATGAGCCTCGTCGACTCATGCCTGCCCGTCCCGAAGGCCATTCCGGGCTCGATCGTGATATACGTAACGCCCTTGCGCTTCGAGTTCCAGGGGGCCCGGATCACGATGTCCTCCACCGTGACGGGCCGGAAGTATCGCTTCGCCATTTCGGAATAATCACGACGCTCCTCCTCGCTGACCCGGATGTCCCCGAGGGGGATGCCGCTTTGCCGCATCGCCGCAAGGAATGTCTCCACGTGTTCCGGGTAGGTCCGGATGACCGTTTCGTCACCGTCTTCCACGATCCATACCCCCGACGGGGAGTGGATCGTGTAGATCTCTTCCGGGAGCAGCTCCTGTGCACCCCGCTCCACCACGATATCGACGCGCATCACCGTTTCCGGCACATCGCCCTTCACAGCCATCCCCCGGCCTCAGGGAATCCTTTATCATCTCTCATTTTTGTAAACGCTCCTTCCGGTGGTCCATGAACTCCATCGCGAACATGATCCCCATCAAAGATTATAGCGGAAAGCCTCCCCGTTATCAATCCAGGTCTATGTCTCACGTTTGACACCAACCCGTGCTCCTGCTATAGTACAGACACCGCGCCCCATCGGTGAGAACCCGCGAGAACGCCGCGTATGGGCATCGCGGTCAAGCCATGTATGAAGAGAGATTCTATCGCCGCATATCGAAACCCGCGGAGCTTGTCTGCTACAACGTTCAATGCAAGGAAACAGACCTTTTCTGCTGCACCAGCGGCGATCTCGGCCCCTTCATAAAAGAACGTGTCCTTTTCTACCGAAACCAGCTCGAGGAATACATCCGGACAAGGCCTTCTTTTCAGGACAGTCTGCTGCCCATTGAGGATGACCGGCTTGCCCCTCCCATTGCCGGGGAGATGATCCGTGCCGGGGCCGTCGTCGGGGTCGGACCGATGGCCACCGTCGCCGGGGCCGTCGCGGAGTTTATCGGCCGTGACATCATGCCCCTCACTGGCGACTTCATCATCGAGAACGGGGGCGATATCTATCTGCGCACATCGGCGGAACGGACCATACAGATCCATGCCGGGGCCTCGCCCTTCAGCGAGCGGATCGGCATCAAGCTGCAGCCAGCCCCCGATCCCCGAGGGGTCTGCACCTCGTCGGGAACGGTAGGCCACTCCCTGAGCTTCGGCAAGGCCGATGCGGTCTGTGTCGTGGGACGCTCTTCCCTTTTCACCGACGGACTTGCAACTTACCTCGGTAATATTGTAAAAAAGAAGGACGATATCGCTGCCGCCGTCGAAAAAGGACAGCGCTTTCCCGGTGTAACGGGGATATTGATCATACTGGACGATCAGCTCGGCGCCTGGGGCGATCTTGACATCGTCGAACTATAACCAGCGAGTCTGCCCGGCAAGACTCGGAGAAATATGCGAGGACACAATGAAAAAGAGGATCATTCTCCGCTTTAAGAAAGATACCATCGACAAGCCCATCGTCTACCGGCTCGTAAAGGATTTCAATCTCATTTTCAATATCCTGAGGGCGAACATATACCCGAAGGCGGAGTCCATCATGGTGATGGAGGTGGAAGGCACGGAGGCAAATTTCAAGAAAGCGGTGAAATACCTCAAAGACCTTGCTATCGACACGGAGCCCATGGAGCACGACATCAACCGCGACGAATCGCGGTGCGTTCATTGTGGACTGTGCACAAGCGTCTGCGCCCCCGAGGCCCTGTACATACGGGACAGGAAGGTCATGAAGGTGGAGTTCGACTATACACGCTGCGTCGCCTGTGAACTCTGCGTAAAGGTGTGCCCCGTCAAGGCCATGAATGTCTCCTTCGAGTGAGGCCGTGCCGACACCCAGAATATATTTGGACAACAACGCGACGACACCCATCCATCCCCGGGTGGCGGATGCCCTGAGACCCTTCCTGAACGGGCTCTTCGGCAATCCTTCAAGCCTCCATTTCGCCGGACGGGATGTCAAGCATTCCTATGAAGCGGCCCGTGAAGACATAGCCGCCATGATCGGCGCCAGGGTCGATGATATCATCATTACGAGCTGCGGCAGCGAGGCAGACAACCATGCAATCAAGGGCATCGCATACGCGGCAGGGAAAGGCCATATCATCACATCCACGGTGGAACACCCTGCCGTCCTCAATTGCTGCAGATACCTTGAGACCAGGGGATTTGCCGTAACCTATCTTCCCGTCGACGGGCACGGCCTCGTCGACCCCGGGGACGTAAAGGATTCCATCAGGAAGGACACCATCCTTATCTCCATCATGTACGCAAACAATGAAACAGGGACCGTGATGCCCATCGGCGACATCGCCGCCATCGCCCGTGGAAAGGGGATCCCTTTTCATTCCGACATGGTGCAGGCGCTGGGCAAGATCGATGTGGATATCGGGGCCCTTGGCGTCGACCTTGCCAGCTTCTCGGGACACAAGGTATACGCACCGAAAGGCGTCGGGGCTCTCTATGCGCGTGAAGGCCTTCCCCTGGACAGCCTCGTTCACGGCGGCCACCAGGAATCGGGAAGACGGGCGGGGACGGAGAATGTCATCGGCATCGTCGCCTTCGGCAAGGCCTGCGAGCTGGCCAGGAGGGAAATGGTTGAAAGGAAGGGGATGATTGAGAGACTGCGAGGGCGCCTTCTCGACGGCATCCTGGAACGTATCGACCATGTGCGCCTCAACGGGCATCCCCTGCTCAGGGTCCCCAACACCCTGAATCTCAGCTTCGAGTTCGTCGAATCGGAATCGCTTCTTCTTGCCCTCGATATGAAGGGTGTGGCTGTTTCATCGGGCTCCGCCTGTTCATCGGGCTCCTCGGAACCCTCTCACGTCCTCCTGGCAATGGGCATACCCGGACCTCTGTGCCAGAGCGCCCTTCGCTTCAGCCTGGGACGGGACAACACGGAAGCTGACGTTGATTATGTCCTCGACATCCTCCCGGGCATAGTCGCCAGACTGCGCGAGATGTCACCCTTCTACAAAGGGTAGAAGGAAGAACCGTTTCAGGTTTCAAGGTTCAGGTTTCAGCCAAAAAAACCCGATTCTTTTACCTGTAACGTGGAACCTGGAACATGAAACCAACCTTCTTCATCCATACCACCGGCTGCAGAGCTAATCAGTGGGACACGTCAGTCATCGCGGGGAACCTCGCAAGGGCGGGTTACGCGCCTGCACCCGTGGACAAGGCGGACCTTGTGGTGGTAAACGCCTGTACCGTCACGGAAGGGGCCGTCCGGGACATACGCCGTTTCATCAGCCGTTTGAGAAGAGATAACCCGGGGGCGAAGGTGGTCCTCGCAGGCTGTCATGGACAGGCCTATCCCGATCACAGCTTTGGGGCGGACCTTGTTCTCGGGCAGGCGGAGAAAGTGTCGGCAGACCGGTATGCGGATCTGGCGGGCACCTTTGTCAGTCCGCGAGAATCGCTGGTCATGGAAGATACGCCGGAAGAGCCAGCCATGGCGGGCAAAACGCGGTTCTTTTTCAAGATCCAGGACGGCTGTGACAGGTTTTGCAGCTACTGCATCGTGCCCTACGCAAGGGGCCTGCCGCGCAGCAGACCCCTTGCAGAGATACTGGGCACGATGGAGACCCTGGCACGAAAGGGAATACAGGAGGTCGTCCTGACGGGTATCGAGATATCCGCCTGGCGAGACCAGGAAAGAGGGATCGGCGTCACGGAGCTTATCCGCCTCCTCGAGGATGTTCCCACCCCTGTGCGCATACGCCTGAGTTCCGTTGACCCCCTCATGTTCAACGAGGCATTCATCGAAACCGCCGCCGCCTCGCGCAAGCTGGCGAAAAGCTTTCACATCCCTCTCCAGAGCGGCTCGGATGCGGTGCTGACCGCCATGCGGAGACCCTATCGCCAAAGCGACATCAGAAGGATCCTGGACAAGGTCCTGGAAAAAATGCCTGACGCCGGGATCGGCATGGACGTTATAGCAGGCTTTCCGGGAGAGGACGAGGCCCTTTTCGAAGAAACCCGGGCGTTCCTGGATTCATGCCCTGTCTACTACCTCCACGTCTTCCCCTTTTCCTTGAGGCCGGGGACGGCGGCGGCCGTCATGGGCGGCATGATCGCACAGGCGACAAAGAAACAGCGCGTCCGGGTTCTCAAGGAAATCGACGCGCACAAAAGGGAAACCTTTCACCGCCGCTTCGCCGGCAGCCGGGCATGGATCATACCCGAGGGCAAGCGCTATCTTGGCCGATACATGCGGGGATACACAAACAACTATATGCCTGTCCATATTCCCTACGACAAAGAGCTTGAAAACAAGATGGTGCCGGTCAGAATAGACAGGGTAGAGGGTCCGCTTGTCGTGGGAAAGGCACTATGTGAAGATAATGACCAATGACCAAATAAACGAACAATCACCAGACATGAGATCAAGCCAGGGAGGGTTCTCTTTCATTTGGTTATTGTAATTTCGGCCATTGACCATTATCCTGTATTGATCGTTATCCTGTGATCCGGTCATTGTTCGTTTATTTGGTCATTGGAATTTGGCAAATTGGTTATTAATCTTCTTCGAGGTTTGTGATGTCCGCTTTAGGTGTCTCGATTCTTTGGTTCGCCAAGATCCTCAATGGCGCGCTTACCATCTACTTCTGGGTTATCTTCGCGCGCGCCCTATTTTCCTGGATACGGCCTAATCCCTATAATCCCATAGTGCGGACCGTGTACAGGCTCGTTGATCCCGTTACGTACCGCATATCCAGGATCCTGCCCACCCGGTTCGGCATGGTCGATATCGCCCCCTTCTTTCTCATGCTCATCATCATCTTTCTCCAGGAGTTCCTGACGAGGGCCCTCCTTCACCTTGCGCTCAGAGCCTAGGGACGCACCATGAATGTGGAGATCAGGGTCATACCGAATGCAAGAAAAAGGTCGATAGCGCGCACGCAGGCCGGCATCACCGTCAGGCTCACGGCGCTGCCCCTCGAAGGCAGGGCAAACGAAGAGTTGGTACGGTATCTCTCGGACATCTTCAAGGTCAAAAGGTCTGCGATCAGAATCCTCCGCGGCGAGAAGGCCAGACGGAAGGTCCTTGAGATCCCCATCGACGAAAAACTCCTCCAGACCCTTTTGGGCGAGACGGTATAAAGAGAGGTGGAAGTGATGGGCCCTTTCCCCCCCTTTGCCCCAAAACAGTCGGTCTCCGGCCTCGTTCCAACAAAAAGGCAAGAGTTACAACAGGTTAATTTGCTTGACAAGAAAATACTAAACTCTTTATATTATCTATCTTCAAAAAGAAGGCGACCTGTGTTGATACGACTGACAGAAATAGAAGATGTACTGGTCGTGAAGGGTGAGATGGATACTGCGCGATTCCCGAAGACTGATGATGACGCACTCAAGCTGCTTGCGCCGGTGAGCTACGAGCTCACCGTTGCAAAGTTCGACGATACCGTTACCGTCGAAGGGTCGATCAATTGTGAGGCGTCGCTCGCATGTTCACGGTGTCTCGAAGAGTACAACCTCTCACTGTCACTTCAGATGGCCATCAAGCTCACCCCGAAAAGCACGCTTCCCGATGCGGCGGATATGGAGCTTCATAACGACGACCTCGACATTTACTACTACGAGGGAGAAGAGGTAGACCTCGATCCCTTCGTTTACGAGGAGGTCATGCTCAACATTCCGGTGAGACCCCTCTGCAGCGAAGAATGCAAAGGCATATGCGCAACCTGCGGCAGGAACAGGAATACGGAGCCCTGCGATTGTCCCGAGGCACCCTCGAGTCTCCTCGGCGAAAAACTAAAATCTTTCTTACATTAGACAAGGAGTAGATCATGGCTGTACCAAAACGAAAAACTGCGAAGGCAAGACGGGACAAGAGACGCACACACTACACGGCATCACCCGTAGCGGTGGTGGCATGCCCGAACTGCAAAGAACCCAAGCTTCCTCATGCTGTTTGCCCCAAGTGCGGAATGTACAAAGGAAAACAGTACATAGCGGTCGAGGAAGCCTAGCTCAAGGATGATACGGATTGCCGTTGATGGAATGGGTGGCGACTTTGCGCCCCAGGAGATCGTAAAAGGGGCACAGTCAATTTCCCGCGAAGGCCTCGCTTCCATTGTCCTTGTCGGCGACGAACAAAAGATGAAACCCTTTGTGACGGACCATGCAAACCTTGAGATGGTCCACGCGCCCCTTTGCGTGGGGATGAACGAGGCCCCCTCGAACGCCCTGAGGAAGAAGAAGGACTCTTCCATGAACAGGGCCTTTGAACTGCACAAGAACGGTGAGGTTCAGGCCGTCGTTTCGGCGGGGAATTCCGGCGCGGCGATGGCATTTGCCATCTTCACCCTCGGCCGCATCCCCGGCGTCGACCGACCCGCGATCGCCACGCTCCATCCGCGCATGGGTGAAGGAATCTCCATCCTCCTTGACGCCGGCGGCACGGTGGACTGCAAACCGACGCATCTGGCCCAGTTCGCACTGATGGGCAATGCCTTCGTGTCCTCAGTCCTTGGAATAGCCTCCCCCAGGGTCGGCATTCTCTCGAACGGCGAAGAGGAAACAAAGGGCAACGAACTGACCCGGGAGGCACATGCCCTTATCAAGGAATTCGGCATAAACTACCTGGGCTACGTCGAGGGCACCGATATGTACAACGGCAGAACCGACGTGGTGGTAAGCGATGGTTTTGTCGGCAACATCGCCCTGAAGATAAGCGAGGGGGTCGCAGACCTGATCTTTGAATTCTTCAGGGAAGGTATCAAAAGAAGCCTGAAGGCACGAATCGGCTATCTCCTTCTGAAAGATCTGTTCAAGGAATTCCAGAAGAAAGCGGACTATTCCGAAACCGGCGGGGCACCGCTTCTGGGCGTCGACGGGGTCTGCATCATATGTCATGGAAAATCGAACGAAAAGGCCATGCGCAACGCCATACTGCTGGCAAAGAAGTTCGTGGAGAAAGGTCTCAGGGAATCCATCAACGAGACCATGCAGGACTACCAATCGTTGCAGAAAGTAAAGGAGAGGTAAGATATGGATTATTTTCTATCTGAGGACCAGAAGAGCATACAGAAGCTGGCGCGCAGAATAGCAGAGGACAAGGTCGTTCCCGTTCGTGCTGAACTTGATGAAACGGGACAGTTCCCCTGGGAAATAATGAAGAACTGCGCGGAAACGGGCCTCTTCGGTGTCAGTATCCCCGAGGCATACGGCGGCATGGGAGGAGGATCCTTCGAGAACTGTATCGTCGTCGAGGAACTGAGCAAGGCCTGCCTTGGCGTATCGGTAAGCTATGCAGCAAGCCTCCTTGGCGCCTACCCTATCCTGCTCGGTGGATCGGAGGAGCAGAAACAGAAATACCTGTCCCAGATAGCAACGGGGTCGAAACTTGCCGCCTTCGGACTCACCGAGGCCAATGCGGGCAGCGATGCCCAGGGCATCAGGACCGAGGCGAAGAAAGACGGTGACTATTATATCATCAACGGGACGAAACAATGGATAACGAACGGCGGCGAGGCCGAGATCTATACCGTCGTCGCCATGACGGACCGCTCCAAGGGCGGCAGGGGTGCCACGGCCTTTATCCTCGAAAAAGGCATGGAAGGCTTCACTTTCGGCAAGAAAGAGAACAAGTTAGGCATACGGGCATCGGCCACCCGGGAGCTGGTATTTCAGGATTGCAAAGTTCCGAAGGAAAATGTTATAGGTAGAGAAGGTCTGGGTTTCATCCTGACGATGAGGACATTCGACAGGACCCGCCCAGGGATAGGGGCGCAGGCGGTAGGGGTTGCCCACGGCGCACTTGACGCAGCCATACAATACGCGCGTGAAAGGGAACAGTTCGACAGAAAGATCATTTCCTTTCAGGCAATACAGCATATGCTCGCCGATATGGCAATACACGTGGAGGCGGCACGCGCTCTGGTATATGCGGTGGCGCGGTACATCGACAGCAATCCCAAGGATTTTTCCAAGGTGTCGGCCATGAGCAAGGTCTTTCCGAGCGACGTGGCCATGAAGGTTGTCGTCGATGCTATACAGGTTTTCGGCGGATACGGCTACATGAAGGAATACCCCGTCGAGAAAATGATGCGCGATGCAAAGATACTCCAGATATACGAAGGCACGAACCAGATACAGAGGAACATCATCGGACTGGAGTTGATCAAGGGGTCGGCATCGAAGAAAAGGTCATGACGTGAGATACTGATCTCGCGAGGAAACAATTCATACACCCGGCGAGTGAGGATAGATGAAAAAGATAGGAATAGTATTTCCGGGACAGGGTTCCCAGTACATCGGCATGGGCAGGGACCTTTACGAGAGGTTCGACTATGTTCGCGACATGTTCGCCGCCGCCGACAGGGTCCTTGGGTTCTCCATAACAGATCTTTGTTTCAAGGGCCCCGAGGATGAACTGCGTCAAACGTACAACACGCAGCCGTCGCTCCTTCTTGTCGGCTATGTCGTGCATGAGGTGCTGAAAAGGGAGGCAGGTATCCAGCCGTTTCTCGTGGCCGGGCACAGTCTCGGCGAATATACGGCCCTGCTGGCAAGCGGCTTTTTCACTTTTGAAGAGGCCCTCACAATCACCAGGAGAAGAGGACTTCTCATGGAAGAGGCATGCCCGAAGGGTAAAGGCGGCATGGTGGCGCTCATCGGTGCCGATATGGAAAAGATCGGACCCGTCCTCAAAGAGATCTCCCACGATGATTACGTGGCAGTCCCCGCCAACCTCAATTCGGCGGAACAGGTTGTACTCTCCGGCGACGCCGGGGCATTGAAGGAGGCCGTTGAAAAATTGAAGGGGACGGGGTACAAAAAGGCCGTCTTTCTCAATGTATCCGGGCCGTTCCACTCTCCACTGATGCAGGAGGCCGCGGACCGCTTGAAGGGCGAGCTTGCGGCGCTAGGCCACGGCCGTCTTTCCGTTCCCGTAGTCTTTAACGTCGACGCAACCCCCGGAAAAGATGCGGGGGACGTGGACGATAAGCTTTATCGCCAGATGTTTTCCCCGGTGCTGTGGGAAAGATGCGTCAGAAAAATGGCCGATGAGGGCGTGGAGGTCTTTATCGAGGCGGGACCCCAGAAGGTTTTGTCGAACCTCGTAAAACGGATCGTTCCCGCCGTCCCCTGTGTGAATGTGGAAAAATTCGACGAGATAGAATCGGCAAAGGGGCTTTTAGCATGAACGGAACAGTGACCATCATCACAGGCGGCGCCCAGGGTATCGGCCGGGCCATTTCGGAACTCATAGCCGATAAAGGCGGCGATATCGCCATCTTCGATATAATCGACGCATCGGAAACCATCGAGGCCATTCGGTCGAAGGGACGGCGCTGTGAGTTCTATACTGTAGACGTCTCAGATCTCCAGGCGGTCCAGGGGGCCGTCGATCAGGTCGTAAAGGACCTGGGAAAGATAGACAACCTCGTGAATAACGCGGGCATCACCATAGACAAACTCCTGGTGCGCATGAAAGAGGAAGACTGGGACCGGGTAATCAGAGTGAACCTGAAGAGCGTCTTCAACTGCACGAAGGCAGTCGTCAGGCACATGCTCAAGTCGGGCGGCAGCATCGTCAACATCTCTTCCATCGCGGGCGTCATGGGAAACCCGGGGCAGGCCAACTACGCGGCCAGCAAGGCCGGCATCATCGGCTTCACCAAGAGCGTCGCCAAAGAATATGCGGAGCGCTCAATAAGGGTCAATGCCGTCGCTCCCGGATTTATCAGAACGAAGATGACGGACATTCTCGATGAAAAGACAAAGGAGTCGATGTACGGAGCGATTCCGCTCAAGCGTCTCGGTGAGCCTGAGGACATCGCAAACGCTGTATATTTTCTCCTTTCGAAATACGGCAGCTACGTAACGGGGGAGGTGGTAAATGTTAACGGCGGGTTGTACATGTAAAGAACACATGACCGAAGGTAGACCGTCAGGGACGGATACCTTGGCAGTCTTTAAGGAAGTTTTCAATAAAACAAGGAGGTGGCTTAATGTCAGTAACTGAGAAAGTAAAAAAGATGATTGTGGATCAGCTCGGGGTAAGCGAATCGGAAGTTATTCCGGAAGCTAAGTTCATCGATGACCTCGGCGCCGATTCTCTTGATATCGTTGAGCTTATTATGGCACTGGAAGACGAGTACAGCATTGAGATCCCCGATGAGGATGCAGAGAAGATGGAGACGGTGGGTGACGCGATCAGATACATAGAGAATCGCCTGGCAGGCAAATAACTCAAAGAGGTGCCGGTTTGAAAAGAAGGGTTGTTATCACCGGTGTCGGTCTTGTAACGCCGCTGGGCGTGGGGATAGACAATGTCTGGAAACGGATCCTCAACGGAGAATCCGGGATCGCACCGCTAACGAGATTTGACAGTACACAGCATGATACCAGGATAGCCGGCGAGGTGAAAGACTTCAAGGCCGAGGAGTATGTTTCGGTCAAGGAGATGAAGCGGATGGATCTGTTCATCCAGTATGCCCTCGCCGCTACAAAAATAGCAATGGGAGACTCCGGTCTCGACGTTTCCAAAGAGGACGCCGAGCGGATCGGGGTGGTTGTGGGCACGGGTCTCGGCGGACTGCCGACCCTTGAGAAGTATCATAGTATATACCTGGAAAGGGGACCGGGGCGGATCTCCCCCTTCTTCATTCCCATGCTCATAGCCAACGAGGCGCCGGGCCATATTGCCATCCAGTATGGTCTGAAAGGGCCCAACCTCAGCATTGTGACGGCCTGCGCCACCGGTGCACATTCGATCGGTGACGCATGCAGGATCATCCAATATGGCGATGCGGACATGATGGTGGGCGGCGGATGTGAAGCAAACCTCACTCCGTTGACCGTGGGCGGTTTTAATGCAATGAAGGCCCTTTCGACCCGGAACGACGAGCCCCAGAAGGCCTCGAGGCCATTCGAGAAGGACCGCGATGGTTTTGTCGTGTCCGAAGGCGCCGGCATCGTCATTCTCGAAGAGCTTGAGCACGCCCGCAAAAGGGGTGCGAAGATCTATGCGGAGCTTGTCGGATACGGATACAACGGGGACGCGCATCATATTACAGCCCCCTGCCCTGACGGCGACGGGTTCATCCGCTGCATCAATATGGCGTTGCGCGACGCAGCGCTTGCGCCGGATGCGGTGGACTACATCAATGCCCACGGAACATCCACGGACCTCAACGACCAGACCGAGACGCTGGCCATCAAAAAGGTTTTTGGGGAAAGGGCGTACAAACTACCCGTGAGTTCGACAAAGTCCATGACGGGCCATCTTCTCGGCGCCGCGGGTGCAATAGAGGCGATCTTCAGCGTTCTGGCGATCAGGGACCGGGTCTGCCCTCCTACGATCAACTACGAGACGCCCGACCCCGACTGCGACCTTGACTACGTTCCCAATGAGGCGCGAAACCAAGATATCAACGTGGTTCTCTCCAACTCCTTCGGGTTTGGCGGTACGAACTGCGTTCTCGTCCTGAGGAGGTTTGAAGGATGAAGATAGCGATCGGCTCGGACCATGCAGGCCTCGAACTGAAAGAATACATAAAGGGTATTCTCGCGACAGGGGAATATGACGTGACGGACGTGGGGACAGACTCTCCGGCATCCGTCGATTACCCCGATTTCGGGTTTGAGGTGGCGAGACGTGTTGCCTCCGGCGAAGCGGACAAGGGCATACTCTTCTGTGGAACGGGGATTGGGATGAGTATCACGGCGAACAAGGTCAAAGGCATCCGGGCCGCCCTTGTTTTCGATCTCTACACGGCCGCGCAAAGCCGGAAACACCTCGACGCCAACGTGCTCGTCCTCGGCGGAAGGATAACCGGAAAGGGTCTTGCCGAAGAGATCGTGAAGTCCTGGCTTGCCGCGGAATTCGAAGGGGGCCGGCACCTCGGCAGGATCATGAAGATAGAGGCTTTCGAAAAGAATACAGACAGGTAAGATATGAAACTTGACGGAAAAGATAAGAAGGTGTTCGAGCTGATAAGGCGCGAACTTGATCGCGAGGAATACAGCCTCATTCTCATTGCTTCCGAGAATTATGTCGACGAAGATGTCCTTGCCGCCCAGGGCTGTGTTCTCACGAACAAGTATGCCGAAGGATATCCGTCAAAGAGATATTACAGCGGCTGCACGTATCTCGATGAGATAGAAGCCATTGCCATAGAACGTGCCAGGAACCTTTTCGGCGTCGAACACGCCAACGTCCAGCCCCACTCAGGCTCGTCGGCGAACATGGCCGTCTTCTATGCCGCACTGGAGCGGGGTGACACGGTGCTCGGCATGGACATCGCCCATGGGGGCCACCTGACCCACGGCGCAAAACCAAGCTTCTCGGGCAAATGGTACCGAGCGGTATCGTACCCGGTGTCCGGCAAAAGCGAGATGCTCGATTATGACGAGATAAGAAGCATTGCCCGCAGGGAGAAACCGAAGCTCATCATAGCAGGTGCCAGCGCCTATTCGAAGATCATAGATTTTGAGAAGTTCAGACAGATCGCCGACGAAGTCGGGGCCTATCTGATGGCCGATATCGCCCACATCGCCGGCCTTGTCGCCGCCGGGCTCCATCCCAGTCCGACGGGACACGCCCATTTTGTCACGACAACCACCCACAAGACCCTTCGGGGCCCGAGAGGCGGACTTGTCATGTGCAACGCCGATCTGGCAAAAAAGATAGACTCAGCCGTTTTCCCCGGGATCCAGGGCGGACCCCTGATGCATGTCATCGCCGCCAAGGCGGTGGCCCTGCAGCAGGCCATGACGGAAGAATTCAAGGAATATCAGCGCCAGATAATCGCAAACGCAAAGCACATGGCAAAGTGCATGGCGGACCTCGGTTTCCGCATCGTATCGGGAGGCACCGACAACCACCTCTTCCTCGTTGACCTCACACCGAAGAACGTAACGGGGAACGAGGCCCAGATAGCCCTCGAGGCGAGCGGGATCATGGTCAACAAGAATCTCATCCCCTTCGATACGAAAAGCCCCAATGTAGCAAGCGGGATCAGGATAGGGACGCCCGCCGTCACTACCCGCGGTATGAAGGAAAAGGAGATGGAGGTCATCTGCGAAATGATCGACTCCGTCCTCAAACGGCCCGGCGACACGTCATTCATGGACAGCACACGCGCTCGGGTGCGGGAACTCTGCAGGGGCTTTCCCTTTTATTCGCGTATATACGATATATGAAGAACCATCGTCCTGACTGGGGTTCCTATTTCATGGAGATAGCGCGCATCGTTTCCATGAGGTCGACCTGTTTGCGCCGCAACGTCGGAGCCGTCATCGTGAAGGATAAGCGGATCCTTGCCACCGGGTACAACGGAGCTCCTTCGGGATTGAAGCATTGCATCGAGGTCTCCTGCCTGAGGGAACAGATGAAGATCGCCCCCGGGGAACGCCACGAACTGTGCCGGGGGCTCCACGCTGAACAGAATGCGATCATCCAGGCGGCGTATCACGGCGTGTCGATCTACGGCGCTCATCTCTACTGCACCCACCTGCCCTGCTCAATATGCATCAAAATGCTCATTAACGCGGGCATCAGCGAAGTATATTACGAGGACGGATATCCCGACGCGCTTTCTTTGAGCCTTATCGAGGAATCGGATATTCTGCTCAGAAAGATAGAGCGGGTAAAGGTCAAAGGGCCTTCCGCCCGAAAGGTCCCGCCGGCCTCCAGCGGCCGGCTCACAAAAAAGGTATCGTCGGGCAGCAAGTGAAGATGACCGGGGTGGTCCTGTGAAGTGTCCCTTCTGCAATTACGTGGAAAGCAAGGTCCTCGATTCGAGGATGAGCAAGGAGATGGACACGATCCGTCGGCGCCGCGAGTGCCTTAAATGCGCAAAGCGGTTCACAACTGCCGAAAGGGTAGAGGAGGGACTGCCTCTCGTTGTCAAAAAGGACGGGAGGCGGGAGATCTTTGACAGGGAAAAGATCCTCGGCGGATTGAAAAAGGCTTGCGAAAAGAGACCCATCAGCGTCACCAATCTCGAGAAGATCGTATCCAGGATCGAATACAATCTTCTTGAGAGGGGCGAGCGGGAGATGAAAGCGACGGAGATCGGAGAAATGGTCATGGACGAGCTCAAGGCCCTCGATGAAGTCGCCTATGTCCGCTTCGCTTCCGTTTACAGGCAGTTCCGTGATATAAATGAGTTCATGAGCGAGCTTACCCAGCTCCTTTTGAAGAAGAACGAAGAGTGACCTACCAGTGAAAGACGAAAATTACATGCGCATGGCGCTCACTCTCGCCAGAAAAGGCCTCGGAACAGTATCTCCCAACCCTATGGTCGGGGCCGTTCTCGTGAAGGGCGCCGCCATAGTCGGCAAGGGGTATCACAGGAAGGCCGGATCTCAACACGCCGAAGTGGGGGCTATCGAGGATGCAGGCGCAAATGCCGTCGGCGCGACGCTCTATATCAACCTCGAGCCCTGTGTCCATTATGGCAGGACGCCGCCCTGTGCGGACCAGATCATCGCCGCCGGGATCAAACGGGTCGTCGTGTCTATGCTTGACCCCAACCCCCTCGTCAACGGCAAGGGAGTAGAGATGCTCCGCAAGGCCGGCATCAGTGTCAAGGTGGGGATGCTCGAGGAACAGGCGCGTCGTCTCAACGAGGTATTCATAAGTTCCATTGAAAAGAGAAGGCCTTTCGTCACCATGAAAGCGGCGGTGAGCCTCGACGGCAAGATCGCCACCAAGACCTGTGATTCCCGGTGGATCTCGAACGAGGAATCGCGGCGCCAGGCAAACCTCCTTCGCTGCATCAACGACGGGGTGCTGGTGGGAATCAACACCGTTATTTCCGACAACCCGCTTCTCGTGCCAAGGCTTAAAAGACCCAAAAAGATCCCCGTGAGGATCATCCTCGACTCAAAGCTCCGGATCCCCCTTGCCTGTGATATCGTCAAGACATCGGAGAAATACAGAACGTGGGTCTTTACGAATGAAGATTCCCGCACCGACAAGGAGACAAAACTGACGGCCCTGGGCGTCGAGGTCATCAGGGTGCCGAAGGATGACAACGGGAGAGCGTCGGTAATATATATCTGTGAGGAGTTGTATCGCCGGGAAATAACGAGCGTTCTCGTCGAGGGGGGTGGAGAGGTCAACAGCACCCTTCTAAGGGAAGGGCTCGTGGACAAGGTGGTGCTTTTTTACGGTACCATCCTCATAGGCGGCAAGGGAGCATTGAATCTGGTGGGAGGCAAGGGGATCGACTTCCTCAAGGACGCCCACAGGATCGACGTCGCCACCCTGAAAAGGCTTAAAGAGAACATCTATATAGAGGGATATGTTCACAGGAATCATTGAAGACATTGGCACGATCGCAGCGATCGAGAAAAAAAGCGGCAGCTGGGTCTTTGTCATCAAGACCGCCTTCGAGCCGGGCAGCGTCAGCGAAGGTGACAGCGTCAGCGTCGACGGGGTGTGCCTGACGGCAACCACCATCGCAAGCCGGGCCTTCAGCGTCGACGCCTCCCTTGAGACCCTTCGCCTCACGACCCTGAGAGATAAAACTCCGGGACAGAAGGTGAATCTCGAGAGGGCAATGACCGCCAACGGACGCTTCGGGGGCCATCTCGTGACCGGCCACGTCGACGGCGTGGGGACGATCTCGGACATACGCAACGAGGGGGATTCCATCGGGATAACTATAGAAATTTCCCCGGCCATTGCACGCTCCATCGTAAAGAAAGGCTCCGTGGCGATCGATGGAATAAGCTTGACAGTAAACGAACAAAGTGATAATAAATTCACTGTCAATATTATTCCGTACACCGCTTCCCGGACCACCATTCTCGAAAAGAACCAGCGGGATAAAATGAATATTGAGACGGATATCATCGGAAAATACGTGGAAAGTTTCCTGGCGAAGCGGGAGGGTAAAGGGATCGACCTCGATTTCCTTTCCCGTCACGGGTTTGTAAAAGGAGATTAGCATATGGCAATCGCAAGCATTGAAGAAGTCCTTCAGGACATACGTGAAGGCAAGATGGTCATCATCGTCGATGACGAGGACAGAGAAAACGAGGGCGACGTCATGATCGCCTCAGAAAAGGTGACGCCCGAGGCGATCACCTTTATGGCTCGGTTCGCTTGCGGGCTCATCTGCTTGTCCCTTACCGAAGAGAGGGTGAAAGACCTCGATCTTCCGCTCATGGTTCAGGACAACACTTCTCCTTACAATACCGCTTTCACTGTTTCGATAGAGGCAAAAGAAGGGATAACCACGGGCATATCGGCCTTTGACAGGGCCCGCACCGTGCAGGTCGCAATAGACCCCAAGTCTACATCGAGCAACATAACCCGGCCGGGGCACATATTCCCTCTCGCGGCCCGCAGCGGCGGTGTCCTTGTGAGGGTCGGCCATACCGAGGCATCCGTCGACCTTGCCCGGCTTGCGGGACTCAATCCTTCAGGCGTCATATGCGAGGTCATGAACGAAAATGGCACGATGGCACGCATGCCCGATCTTGAGGTCTTCGCCGAGAAGCATGGTCTCAAGATTGTCACCATAGCCGACCTCATCAGGTACAAGACGAAGAACGAAAAGCTCGTGCGCCGTGTGGCGGAGACACGGATACCCACCCGTTTCGGCGGCGAGTTCACTCTCATCGCGTATGAGAATGACGTGGATAAGAAAACCCATCTGGCCCTGGTCAAGGGGGACATAAACCCTGACGAGGCGGTGCTTGTGCGTGTCCACTCCGAATGCTTCACGGGAGACGTTCTGGGCTCCATGCGCTGCGACTGCGGGGAGCAGCTCCAGAAGGCGCTCAAGATGATCGAGCATGAAAAGAAGGGCGTCTTCGTGTATATGCGCCAGGAAGGACGCGGCATCGGCCTTGCCAACAAGCTCAAGGCATACAGCCTTCAGGATTGCGGTCACGATACCGTCGAGGCCAACATTGCGCTGGGCTTCTCTCCCGACCTCAGGGATTACGGGATCGGCGCTCAGATCCTTAACGATATCGGCGTGCGCAAGATGCGTCTGCTCACAAACAACCCGAAGAAGATAAAGGGCCTTGAAGGGTATGGACTGACGGTTGTCGAACGGGTGTCCATTGAAATGGTGCCGACGAAGGACAACATCGCCTATCTCACGACCAAGCAGAAGAAGCTCGGTCATATACTAAATAACATATAAGGGGTGAACATGGTACGAGAGGGCAAGCTCAACGCAAAAGGCTTCAGGTTTGCAATCGTCGTAAGCAGGTTCAACAGCTTCATAACGGACCGGCTGGTGGAAGGTGCGCTCGACGCCCTCAAGAGACACGGGGCCGATGAGGGCAAGATCGATATCTACCGGGTTCCCGGCTCTTTTGAGATCCCTCTGGCGGCCAGGCTGCTGGCAAAAAAGAAGGACATCGACGCCGTCGTATGTCTTGGCGCCGTGATCAAGGGGGCAACACCTCATTTCCATTATGTCGCATCGGAAGTGACCAAGGGGATCGCCCAATCATCCCTCGAATTCGAAAAACCCATATCCTTCGGCATAATCACCAGCGACAGCATCGAACAGGCCATTGAACGGGCCGGGACGAAGGCCGGCAACAAGGGTTATGATGCCGCCATATCGGCCATCGAGATGGTAAACCTCATCAAGGAAAGCAACTTGTGCGCAGACGGAAAGCGAGAGAGCTAGCCCTCAGAATGCTCTACCAGGTGGAGACGGCCGGGGAAGACTCCGACCGGGCTCTCACCAAGTACTGCTCGTTATTTCCGTACCAGGAAGATATCGTCGTTTACGCGAGGCATCTGCTTGCCGGCATCGGCTCCCATCAGGAACAGATAGACGGGTTCATCCGGAAGGCCTGCGACCACTGGAGAATAGACCGCATCGCCTACGTGGACAAGAATGTCATGAGGATTGGTGTATTCGAAATGATATTCTCCGGTGACGTTCCCCCGAAGGTCGCCATCGACGAGGCCATCGAGATGGGCAAGAAATATGGCAGCGAAGACTCCCGGGAATTCATAAACGGCGTCCTGGACAGGATCCTGAAAGACTTCTATTCGGAAAACAAAGAGACAGTTTAAGGTTTCGGGAAAAAACGAAAAGAGAGTTCCAGACTTCACGTTTCAGGCAAAGACAAAAAAGAAATGTCTTCCTTCTTTTTCTTGAAACGTGAAACATGAAATGGCCTTCCTATGCATATCGTTATCGACGGATATAATTACATCAACCGCATCAATGCCTCCTCGGTGCAAAGAGGGGCGTCATTGGACCTCCTGCGCAGGGAGTTCCTGGAAAAATGCGCGCGCTACAAGAAGGCCAGGTCCGCCCGGATAACCGTCGTCTTCGACGCCTACGACACCCCGTCGACGGGAAGACACAGCGAGAATTACAGGGGGATAGAGGTCGTCTATTCCCGTGAGGGTGAGACGGCGGACGACGTCATCATCGGCTGGATCCGAAAAAGGCCGGCGGGCCTCATCGTTGTCAGTTCCGACCGGGCCATCATAGACGAGGCAAAGACAAAGGGGGTCGCATTCCTCACTTCCGTAAAACTTGCCGAAATGATGGCCATGCCCGCCTTCGAGGAAAAAGATGACGACTACGAGGAAGGCCGCCACGCCAAAAAAGGCAACCCCCGCAAACTCCCCAAAAAGATCCGCAAGGCAGTGAAGGCGATAGACAAATTGTGAATTGGAACACCCGAACACCCTTTATCTCTTGGGCGGTTCGATCCATTCCCCTTCATTCTTGTAAGGGATAATAGTTGCCATGATCTCTTTTTTCTTTTCCTTGAAACGTTGCTTCATGCCGCGCAGCCATTCACGGTGAAGGAGCATATGCTCGGGAGGCCCCAGAATGCCGCCCTCTCTCTTCTTCACGAAAACACCGCCGGGACCCATGGCGAAAACACCGTGGCAGACAGTGCAGACGAAGCCTTTCGGGACGACGCGGATGATCTCGCATCCGCAAAAAGGGCATCCCCCCATCCTTCTTCTCTTTACCGGAGAAAACAGGGCCTTGCCCAGGCGCCTGGCACGGGCAGCGTTGGCCTTGTTCATGAGCGCCTCGCCGGGAAGCGCCGCCTTGATGGAGAGACTTGCCTTGACAGACAGCCCGAGGAAGGCCGCAAGGGTCTCGAGCATCTGGGGCGCCATCCCGATCCGCCCCGGCATTCCGAAAAAATTGAGGAGAATTGCCGGTTTGCCATAGGTCTTCTCGAGGACATTGAAGAAGAGGAACCCCCTGTCAAGAATGCTCTTGATGATCGCGTTGGCGCCAAGATAGTAGACCGGGGAAGCAACAATGAGAGCGTCGGCATTGGCTACCTCGCCAAGGAGGAAGTCCATGTCGTCCTCCACGGGACACTTGCCGCCCGTCACACATCCATAGCAGGCCCTGCACCCTTCTATTCTCAACGACGTCAGCCTGATGAGTCTCAGCCTGTGCCCTTCCGGGATATTCCGGGACAACTCCTTGGCGAAGGTCTCGCAATTGCCGAGCGTCCTCGGTGAAGCAATGAGTGCGAGGACTGTCCGTGTTGTGGGATCCATAGTTCTTCCGTCCTTGATCTGGCCTCTGTCGTTTTCTTATTGCACACCACGCTGTCAAAAGCAAGTGGTAAAGAGGGGGGCGGGGATTATGAAACCTTTTGTGGTCTTGCGGCTTCAGCGCAATCTTTGTTTTCAAAATACAAGGTTTTTCCTGCCTTTTCCCTGCTCCCTTAACCCTGAGCCCTGAATCCTGACTCTGAATAGCTGACAATATTGAAAATTAAGGCATTTCTATGGTAGAATATGACCTATGTCGAAAAGCTCCGGTCAAGGACCCACAAACAAGAGCATCATCACGGCCCTGGTGATCATACTCCTCGGCCTCTTCATCTTCCAGGTATACAACAAACCGAAGAAAGAACTTGAAAGCGTAGCCTTCAGCGATTTTTCCGAGGCGCTGCGCGCCGACAGGGTCTCCTCCGTCCTCATGCAGGGAAGAAGCATTACAGGAACCTACAAAGACGGTAAAGAGTTCAAGACCTTCGCGCCCGACGACCCCGACCTTGTAAAAACGCTCCGGGAAAGGAATGTGAAGATCACCGCCAAGCCCGATGAGGAATCGGGACTCTGGCAATCCATCTTCATATCCTGGTTTCCCATGCTCCTCTTGATCGGCGTCTGGATCTTCTTCATGCGCCAGATGCAGGGTGGGGGCGGCAAGGCCATGGCCTTCGGCAAGAGCAAGGCGCGGCTCTTCACGGGCCGCGAGAACAAAGTGACCTTTCACGACGTGGCAGGCATCGACGAAGCGAAGGAAGAGCTCCAGGAGGTTATCGACTTTCTCGTGGATCCGAAGAAATTTACGAAGCTCGGCGGACGCATCCCCAAGGGAGTTCTTCTTGTAGGACCTCCCGGCACCGGCAAGACACTCCTTGCCCGCGCCATAGCGGGTGAGGCAGACGTCCCTTTCTTTACAATAAGCGGGTCCGATTTCGTCGAGATGTTCGTCGGTGTCGGCGCATCACGGGTTCGTGACCTCTTTAACCAGGCAAAGAAGAATGCCCCCTGCATCATCTTCATCGACGAGATCGACGCTGTCGGGAGACACCGCGGGGCAGGCCTCGGCGGCGGCCACGACGAGCGCGAGCAAACATTGAACCAGCTACTCGTGGAAATGGACGGTTTTGAGTCCAACGAAGGCGTCATCGTCATGTCCGCAACGAACAGGCCCGACGTCCTCGATCCGGCCCTGCTTCGCCCCGGCCGCTTTGACAGACAGATCGTCGTATCCACTCCGGATGTGAAAGGCAGGGAAGAGATCCTCAAGGTCCACACGCGCAAGACCCCCATCTCCGAGGACGTCGAACTTTCCATCATCGCCCGCGGAACACCGGGGTTTTCCGGCGCCGATCTTGCTAACCTTGTCAACGAGGCCGCCCTCCTTGCCGCGCGGCGGGACAAGACGGCCATCGAAATGGACGACTTCGAACACGCCAAGGACAAGGTTCTCATGGGCGTCGAGAGGCGCAGTATGATAATCCCCTACGAGGAAAGGAAACTCACCGCCTATCACGAAGCCGGCCACGCCCTCGTCGCAAATATGATCCCCGGAACGGACCCCATACACAAGGTCACCATCATTCCCCGGGGCAGGGCCCTCGGCCTCACCCAGCAGTTGCCCATAGATGAGCGCCATACCTATTCCAGGGATTATCTTCTCAAAAACATCTCCATCCTTCTCGGAGGGCGCGTGGCGGAAGAGCTTGTCATCGGCCAGCTCACCACGGGATCCGGCAACGATATCGAACGGGCAACGAAACTCGCCCGGAAGATGGTTTGCGAATGGGGCATGAGCGATAAACTGGGACCTCTTAACTACGGGAAGAACGAGGAGCATATTTTTCTGGGCAGGGAGATCGCCCGCCACCGGGATTTCAGCGAACAGACCGCACAGGGCATCGATGAGGAATTGAAGGATCTCATCGGCCGGTGCTACACGCAGGCCACGGACATTATTTCCAAGCATATCAGCTCCCTCCACGCCCTCGCGGCGGCACTTCTCGAAAAGGAGGTCCTCGACGGTCTGGAGGTCGAGGCTATCATCAGGAATACCGATGGCGCGGGCGCTCCGGTGTAATAGTGCCCCCGTCATCATGGGGATCCTCAACGTCACCCCCGACTCTTTCTCCGACGGGGGCAGACACCAAAGCCTGGAAGAGACACTCGACCACGCCAGACTGATGGTCGAGGAAGGCGCAGACATCATCGATGTCGGCGGCGAATCGACCCGGCCTTATTCAGAACCTGTAACCGAAAAAGAAGAGCTCCATCGTGTAATACCTGTTATAGAGAGACTCCAGGGCGTCCCCGGCGTACTCATATCCGTTGACACATATAAGGCGAACGTCGCCAGGGAAGCACTGAACGCCGGAGCCGATATGGTAAACGACATCAGCGGTCTCACCTATGACGACGCCATGGCCGGGATCATCGCGGAAAAGGATGCTTATGCCGTCATCATGCACATCAAGGGCACGCCGCGGAACATGCAGGAAAACCCCCATTATGATGATGTCATTGGAGAGATCAGGGGATTTCTGCATGACCGCATCGATTATGCGGTGCGAATGGGGATCGGGAAAGAGAAGGTCGTCATCGACCCTGGCATCGGTTTCGGAAAACGCCTGGAGGACAATCTGCGCATCCTCAAGATGCTGCGCGATTTCAAAGACCTGGGAAGCCCTGTCCTTATCGGCACCTCGATGAAGTCTTTCATAGGAAAGATAACCGACATGCCTCTTGAAGAAAGAGTGGAGGGAACCCTGGCGAGCCTCGCCGTGGCCCTTATGAACGGGGCGGACATACTGAGGGTCCATGACGTCAGGAGGGCCAAAAAGGTCCTCAAGATCGTAAAGGCGGTAATGGAAGCATGATACCCAACGTCAGATGGCAGGACATCATCGACATCATTATCGTTGCCTTCATCATCTACCGGATCTTCGTCCTTATAAAAGGGACCCGGGCGATACAGCTTCTTCTGGGTCTTGTCATCGTCATGTTCGTCTTTGCCACCGCGAAGAGACTGGAACTCTTCACCTTGAGCTGGATATTCAACAGCTTTATAGGCTCCATCGTCTTCGTGGTCATTGTCATCTTCCAGGATGACCTCAGGAGGCTTCTTCTGGCTCTTGGCAGGAGTCCCTTTTTCCGAAAGATAAGCTATGTCAAGGAGACCATGTTCCTCGATGAGCTGGCCAACGCCTGTCTGGTGATGAAGAAACGCACCATGGGCGCCCTCATTGTCATTGAACGGGAGGTTGGGCTGGAGGAGTTCATGGAAGCGGGGGTGCGTTTCGATGCCGAGGTGAACGCGGAACTCGTTGTCAGCATCTTTCAGTTCGCATCGCCGCTGCATGACGGCGCCCTGATAATCCGGGAAGGAAGGATCGTCTCGGCGGGCTGTGTGCTCCCCCTGACGACAGCGGATGAGATAGACAAAAGCCTGGGCACCCGCCACAGGGCGGCCATAGGTATCACCGAGGTCACCGATGCCGTTTCCATCGTCGTTTCCGAGGAGAGAGGCGTCATATCCTACACGCAGCATGGACAGATCCATGGAAATATCGGTACAGATGAACTCAAGAAAGTGCTCAAAGAGGTCTTGAGCTAAAAGAGAGACTCGAACAGCCATTATGAAGACTCTGCTCGAAAGATATCTGCTGAAGGATTGGAAGCTGAAGCTTCTGTCCCTGGTTCTCGCCATTATGCTCTGGTACACGGTATTTCAGATCGGCGAGCCGAAGAAGGACATAACCGTGCGCCTCACCGTTTCCAATCTCCCCAGGAACATGGTGATAACGAAAATGGATCCCGAAAGGGTCTTTCTTACCGTGAGCGGACGGGTTACGCTGCTCAAGGACATCAAGGATCGCGATGTGACCGCTCTGGTAAACCTGAACGGCATCAAAGAAGGCCAGACGGTCTTCGACCTGTCCAAGACCAACGTGGCTGCGCCGAAGGGGATAGACATCGTGGAGGTGCGTCCGGGAACCGTCAGTGTGGTCGTCGACAGGGTAATCGAAAAGAAGCTCAAGACCGTGCCAGTGCTGGATAGGAAATGGGTCGGCCGATACGAGATCATCCATGCCAGCCCCCAGTATGTCATTGCCGAAGGTCCTCGAAAGGTCCTCGAAAAGATCACGACCATAGAGACATTGCCTGCAAACGGCGACATGCACCGCAATGAGGAGACCCTCAATGTCGGGTTTGATACGGAGAGCTTCCCGGGGGTCAAGGTCAGGCCCGATTCGGTAAAGATCGTCCTGAAGCGCCTCACCGGCAAGGAGGGCCACTGGGAATGACGCGCCTCCATCAGCCGGGCAAACGGGATGCCCCGTCACACCGGTTTTTTTATCCAGAAATGATGCTTCGAGCCTGCGGGTGAAAACAGCCGGAGGTGCCAAATACAGATTTCGGAGGAACGACAATGCCTGAACTCATGGTAAACATAGATCACGTGGCCACTCTGCGGGAAGCACGGGGCATCCACTATCCCGATCCCGTTTTCGCGGCGGGTATCGCCGAGACGGCGGGAGCAACGGGGATCATCATACATCTTCGTGAAGACCGCAGGCATATCAAGGACCGCGACCTCAAGATCCTTCGCGATGTCGTGCACAGCAGGCTCAATCTCGAGATGGCGGCGACACCGGAAATGACGAAGATCGCCGCTTCGACGAAACCCGATATGATCACCCTCGTTCCGGAGAAACGCCAGGAGCTTACCACCGAAGGCGGTCTTGACGTGATCAAGTTCGCGTCGAAGATCGAAAAGGTGATCGCTGCAGTAAAAACAAAGGGCATCGCCGTGAGCCTCTTCATAGATCCCGTCGAATCGCAGATCAGGGCGGCGGCGGCGGCAGGGGCGGACATGATGGAGATACACACCGGCTCCTACGCCGGGGCGCGCACGCCTAAAATGAGGAAAAGGGAACTCGACAAGGTCATCCGTTCGGCAGTGCTCGGCAAAGAGCTCGGTCTCGGTGTCAATGCGGGCCACGGGCTCCATTATCATAACGTGCGCGACATCGCCGTAATCCCCGAAATAGACGATCTGAGCATCGGCCACAGCATAATAGCCCGCGCCATATTCACAGGCCTCGATAAAGCGGTAAGAGACATGATAGAACTGATGAAATAAGGCTTGAAACCTTTTTTGATTATGGTTGGCATTGATATCGTAGACATAGCCCGCATCAAGCGGGCGCTCGAGAGGCATGGGGAGAGGTTCCTCGTGAAGGTCTTCGCCCCTTCGGAGATTGCCTATGCCAGGAGCAGGAAACGCATGGAGGAATCCCTGGCGGGAAGGTTCGCTGCCAAGGAGGCTTTTATGAAGGCTCGGGGCAAACGGCTCTCCTTCAGAGATATCGAGGTGCACAGCGACGATGGAAAACCTTTCATCGTCTTTCAGGGCACCCGCTACGACGAGGTCAGCATCTCCCATGAGAGATCCTATGCTGTATCCGTCGTGATCTGTAAAGACTGACAAAGGGGGTCGACATATGAAGGTCCTTTCACCTCAGAAGATGGCGCGCTATGACGAATATTCCATCAAGACGTGGGGCATCCCCTCGGCCGTGCTCATGGAGAACGCCGGGAGAAACACATACCGTCTCATGAAGGAGCGTTACCTTGCCGGCGACGAGGTGATCGCCGTTGTTTGCGGCCGCGGCAACAATGGCGGCGACGGGTTCGTCATCGCCCGCTATGCCCTGATCGACGGTTTCAGGGTGCGTGTCTATCTCATCGGGGCGAAGACGGACCTGAAAGGCGACGCAGCGCTCAACATGAGGCTCTTTGAATCGCTCTCGGGAGAGGTGGTGGAATGCACGGCAAGACCCGCGCCGGTCAAGGCGGGCATCAGGGAAGCCCACCTCATCGTCGACGCCATCTTCGGTACGGGCCTGTCGAAACCCGTGGGCGGAATGGAAAAGACCGTCATCGATGAGATCAACACCTCGGGGAAGCCCGTCATCGCCGTCGACATCCCTTCCGGCATCGACGGCAACACGGGCAAACCCCTTGGAAGCGCCATTCGGGCCGTTCACACATTCACCTATGCCTACCCCAAGCCTGGCCAGATCCTCAGCCCCGGCGCCGATCATGCTGGCAGGCTCACCGTTATCGACATATCCATTCCTTCCTTCATCGAGAAGGAGGTAGGTTTCGACGGGGAAGTGACCGACGGCGAAATGCTCAGGGGCTTCCTGAGAGAGCGCCTCCCCTCGTCGCATAAAGGAAGCTTCGGACACACCGTCGTCATGGCCGGGTCACCGGGAAAGACGGGTGCCGCGCACATGGCGTCACTTGCCGCCCTCAGGATCGGCGCAGGGCTTGTCACGCTCATCATACCCCGGACGTTGAATGCCATCATGGAGACAAAGACGACGGAGGTGATGACGTACCCCGTTGCGGATGACGGCCAGGGCTTCTTTACCGCCGACTCCTTCGGCGAGATCGCCGACTTTATGGAAGACAAGGATGTGGTCATCATGGGTCCCGGCCTTTCACAGAATGAAGGGGTTATGGAACTGACCAGAAGGATATACCGGGAGATAGACAAACCCTTCATCATAGATGCCGACGGCATCAACGCCTTTCAGCGACACACGCCGCTCCTCAAAAAAGCAAAGAGGAAGGCCGTCCTGACGCCTCATCCAGGGGAGCTGGCGCGCCTCATCGGCAAGACCCCGAAAGAGGTGAACGATGACAGGATGGGTGCGGCGGGGTCCTGTGCCGCCAGGTGGGGGGTGAACATCCTTCTCAAGGGCGCAGCGAGCGTGCTCTCGACGGCAGACGGCCGGATGTTCCTGAACCCCACGGGGAACCCCTCGCTCGCAAAAGGGGGAAGCGGCGACATCCTGACGGGCTTTATCGGGGGACTTGTCTCCCAGGGCTACAGCCTTACCCAGAGCGCCCTTCTCGGAGCCTACCTTCATGGGTACATGGCGGATACCTGGGTGGAAAACCATTCCGATATGGACCTTCTCGCCCTCGACCTCGTGGTGGGATTGGGCGACGCAATACAGGAGATCCGTAATGGGACGGACAGAATATATATCGAAAGATCCCTCTGAAACGATAGACATCGGGGAAAAGATAGCCCTGAACGCACGGGCCGGCCAGGTCTACGCCATTTACGGCGATCTCGGAGCGGGAAAGACCCAGCTCGTTAAAGGCATGGCCCGGGGCCTTTCCGTCCCCGACTGGGAATACGTCGTAAGCCCCTCCTATACCATCATGAACGTATATGAGGGAAAGATCACCCTCTGTCATGCAGACCTTTACCGCCTCGAAGAAGGCGACCTTTCGGACCTCAACATGGAAGAGTTCCTTGCCGGAGGCATCGTCGCCGTCGAGTGGGCGCAAAGGTCTCGCTGGTGGGAAGGCGTGATAGAGGTCCACATAGAAATTACTGGAGAAATGGAACGAAAAATTGTTATTATCAAGCAGGAAACCGAGGGTGGAAGCCGGGAACGAAGCGGCGTGAAAGACCTGTAATTCCCCGCTTTATGCCATTCATTCTATATGGAGGATACGATGCTGGTTGTTCAAAAGTACGGCGGCACGTCAGTCAGGGACGTGCAGAGAATACAAAACGTTGCGAAGCGCGCCATCGAGTACAAGGGCCGCGGCATGGACGTCATCGTGGTCGTCTCCGCTATGTCCGGCGAGACGGACAAGCTTCTCAACCTGGCCCACGAAATAGCCAAATTCCCTGATGAAAGGGAAGTGGACGTGCTCATCTCCACCGGCGAACAGGTCACATCGGCCCTTCTCGCCATCACCCTGAAAGAAATGGGCCATAAGGCCATATCGCTTCTCGCGGACCAGATAAGGATCATCAGCGATTCAAGTTTCGGGATCGCCCGCATCGCCAGGGTTGAGGGCGCGAAGGTCATGAACGAGCTCAAGGAAGGCAACATCATCATCGTGCCCGGGTTCCAGGGGGTGGATGACAGCGGAAACATCACCACCCTGGGAAGGGGCGGTTCGGACACCACCGCCGTCGCCCTTGCGGCGGCTCTCAATGCCGACCTGTGCGAGATCTACACCGACGTGGACGGCGTCTACACCACAGACCCGAACATCTGTGAAAAAGCCAGGCGCCTTGATAAGATATCCTATGAAGAGATGCTGGAAATGGCGTCCCTGGGGGCAAAGGTGCTCCAGATAAGGTCCGTCGAACTCGCCCAGAAGTACAACGTCCCCATCCTCGTCAAATCATCCCTGGTCGAGGGCAAAGGAACACTTGTCTGCAAGGAGGACATGATCATGATGGAAAAGGTCGTAATTTCAGGTATCACCTACAATAAAAATGAAGCGAAGATCACCATCAACAAGGTTCCCGACAAGCCGGGCATCGCATCCAAGATCTTCAGCGCCCTCAGCGCGGCCAATATCGTCGTCGACATGATCGTCCAGAACGTCAGCCATGAGAACTACAACGACATAACCTTTACGGTGGTCAAGGCGGATGGGAAAAAGGCCTTCAAGATCACCGAGGAGATCGGTTCAAGCATAGGGGCAAAGGTTGCCGTGGACGAAGATATGGCCAAGGTTTCCATCGTCGGCCTGGGCATGCGTTCCCATTCCGGTGTCGCGTCCAAGATGTTCACCATCCTTGCCAATGAAGGGATCAATATAGAACTCATTTCCACATCGGAGATCAAGATATCCTGTGTCATCGAGAGCAAGTACGGCGAACTGGCGGTCAGAGCCCTCCACAAGAATTTTGAACTTGACGCCGAAGACATCAAGGAGGAGAGTTGAGGGTCGATTTTTACGACACCACCCTAAGGGATGGAGCGCAATCGGAAGATATCGCCTTCAGTCTCACTGATAAGCTGAGGATAACGGAAAAGCTCGATGACTTCGGCATCCACTACATCGAGGGGGGTTGGCCGGGCTCGAATCCCAAAGACCTGCAATACTTCAAGGAAGTGAGAAAGCTCTCCCTCAGGAATTCCCGCATCGTGGCCTTTTCGAGCACCATCAAGGCACATGCGCGACCCGCGACGGACCCTGTCATGAAGGCGCTTCTCGATGCCGGAACAGACACCGTGGCCATCGTGGGAAAGGCCTGGGACCTTCATGTCAGGGACGCCCTGCGTGTCGGCCTCGATACGAACCTCAAGATGATAGCGACGACGATCAGCCACCTCAAGAAGGTGGGCAAGACCGTTTTCTTTGACGCCGAGCATTTCTACGACGGATACAAACGCAATAAGGAATATGCTTTGGCAGTGATACGCACGGCGGGCGATGCCGGGGCCGACGTCATCGTCCTTTGCGATACTAACGGCGGCGCCATGCCTTTCGAGATCTTCGAGGTCACCCGGGCCGTGGGGAAGGGCACGGGAATAAGGCTGGGGATCCACACCCACAACGATACGGAAATGGCGGTAGCCAATTCGCTGATGGCTGTCAGGGCGGGATGCGATCTCGTGCAGGGCACCATCAACGGCTACGGGGAGCGCTGCGGAAACGCGAATCTTTGTTCCATCATCCCCAACATCATCCTTAAAATGGGACATACCGGCATCGACAGGGAAAGGGTCGTCCGCCTCAGGGAGC
The DNA here is from genome assembly GCA_028698615.1 of Syntrophorhabdaceae bacterium. NCBI lineage: Bacteria > Pseudomonadati > Thermodesulfobacteriota > Syntrophorhabdia > Syntrophorhabdales > Syntrophorhabdaceae > Syntrophorhabdaceae bacterium. The sequence continues at coordinate 29,502 of JAQVWF010000006.1, read as the reverse complement.
TTAGCCTCTTCGTCGACGAGATGGCCAATTTCATACCCGACAAGCACAGGCCCTACGTGGGGGTAAGCGCCTTCGCACACAAGGGGGGCATCCACGTCAGCGCCATCAGGAAGAACCCCGAAACCTACGAACATGTTAAGCCGGAGCTTGTCGGCAACTCCCAGCGCGTCCTTATTTCAGATCTCTCCGGCGAGAGCAGCATCCGTTACAAGGCAAAGGAATTCAACATCGACATCGATAAGGACCCGAAGGCTGTCAAGGATGTCGTCAAAAGGATAAAAGACCTGGAGATGCACGGATACCAGTTCGAAGGGGCCGAAGGCTCACTGGAGCTCCTCATCAAGAAGAAACTCGGCATCCACAGATCCTATTTCGAGCTTATCGGTTTCAGGATCATCGTCGAAAAGAAGGAGACCTCTCAACCCGTGACGGAAGCCACGATCCTGGTAAGGGTAGGCGACCGCGTGGAACACACGGCGGCGCTCGGCAAAGGCCCCGTCAACGCCCTGGACAATGCTCTCAGAAAGGCCCTCCATGCGTTCTATCCCGAGCTGAAGACGATGGATCTCGTCGACTACAAGGTCAGGGTCCTTTCCACGAGGGAGGGCACGGGCGCTCCCACGCGCGTCCTCATAGAAAGCAGCGACGGCAAACATACCTGGGGGACGGTGGGCGTATCGGAGAACATCATCGAGGCCAGCTGGCGGGCCCTCGTCGATTCGATCGATTACAAGCTTCTCATTGAAGAGGAGAAGAAACGGTGAAAAACCTCCTCAATATCACCGACGCCACAAAAGAGCTGAATATCCTGAGGTCGAAAAGGGGCTTCAAGAGACCCTTTGAGGTGGTGGGAAGCTACCGGCTCATTGACGACGGGCAGAGGCCGGAGGCAACGGTGATCATCCGGGCGGAAAGGCGCGAGATGCATGAGGCGTCCACAGGGGTGGGGCCTGTCGATGCCCTCGCGAACGTCCTCAAGAAATCCCTATCATCGATCTTCCCCGCAATCCAGGAGGTGAAACTGGTCGACTTCTCTTCCCGGATCCATGATTCGCGATCGGGGACATCGGCAGGCGTCGAGGTAAACATAATCTTTTCCGACGGAGAAGCGGTGTGGAGTGTCGTCGCCATCTCTGAGAACATCAATCGGGCCTCGTTCCTGGCCCTTATTGACGGATTTGAATACGCGATCCTTGCCAAAAAGGCAACAATAGCCTCACGGAACATATAGAGAGCGAAAGAGATTCATTCGGCAATGGCGCAAGAACCGAGAGGGTATGCCTGTGAGCGCAGAAGAGAAGCATGCGGTACGTGAAGAGCAAGACTCCTGCCGGCAGGAGGCCCAGGAATCTGAAAGGTCCCTCCGGGCCATTCTTTCTGCATCACCCATCGGGATCTGCCGGGTACGGGGCAGCATCTTCGAATGGGTAAACGACGCCATGTGCCGCATGACAGGCTATCCGATGGAAGACCTCCACGGAAAAGCGATCCGGGTTCTCTTCGAGCGGGAGACCGAATGCCTGCGGGCGGCTGGCGCCCTGCAATCCACAGGCTACGTGGAAACGACATTACGAAAAAAGGACGGGGCCATGATGGATATCCTCGCCCAGGCCGCATCCATCGACGAGACATCGCAGATCATCACCGTTACCGATATCACATACCGAGCCCGGGTAGAACGGGAGCAGGCAAAGATTGGCAAGCTCGAATCCCTCGGCGTGCTTGCGGGGGGTATTGCCCATGATTTCAACAATATCCTCACCATGATCCTCGGCAACATCTCCCTCGGAAAGATATACATGGAGAAGGATGCGGAAAGGGCAAGGGAAAAGCTCACCCTTGCCGAGCAGTCGATCACGCGGGCCAAGGAGTTGACCCAGCAGCTTCTCACCTTTTCCAGGGGAGGAGCGCCCATCACAAAGGTTTCATCGATAGCCGATAACCTCAGAGAGACCGCCCAGTTGGCATTGACCGGAACGGGCGTGACCTGCAGGTTCGATATTGCGGAAGACCTTTTCTCCGTTTCCATCGACGAGGGGCAGATAAACCAGGCCATCGGTCACATTGTCATCAATGCCCACCAGGCTATGCCTCAGGGCGGGACACTGCTCATCGGCGCGCAGAACGTGGTTCTCGAAAATGCCGCGCCGAACCTCGCCGCCGGCAGATACGTGCGCATAAACATCACCGACAACGGGATGGGCATCCCCGAGGAGCATCTCGACTGTATCTTCGACCCCTATTTCACCACCAAGCAGAAAGGCAGCGGCCTCGGGCTTGCCATCTGCTATTCCATCATAAGGAACCATCAGGGGAGCATCAGCGTTGAATCAACTCTGGGTGTGGGAAGCACCTTTCACATATATTTACCCGTATACGATGCACCATTTTCCGGGGAAAGGAGAAACAAACAAGACATGAGCGATGCGATCGGGGGAAACGTGCTTGTTATGGATGACGAGGAGGCAATACTGGAGATAATCGGCGACATCCTTGCGTACCACGGCTTTACGGTGGATTTCGCCCGGGACGGGGAGGAAGCGCTGTGCCTCTACCAGGAAAGAAAGTACGATGCCGTGATACTGGACCTGACAGTACCGGGCGGAATGGGGGGAAGGGAAGCGATGAAAGAGCTTCTCAGGGTAGACCCCATGGTACGCGCCATCGTATCGAGCGGCTACTCGAACGATCCTATCATGTCCGATTACAGGCAATATGGATTTAAGAATGTGATAGCCAAGCCCTATGACCTGGAGGAATTGGGCCAGGTGCTCCGGTCGGTGATATCGGGAAACTAGAAAAGATAGCAGCAAAATGTCATGTGTTTCAACAACCGGTTACGATCCTGTGGCCCGTCATGGAAGACCGAGTCTTTCGTTGGTAACCTTTTGGCGTGTCTTGCTTCGTTTCAGAAGCTCTATCGTTTCTCTGTAATGGGCGCTGATGGATTCGCTTGTCATCGACCTTAGCACCTCAAGGTCCCTGGCCCTGAACTCGCGGTCAAGATTCAGATAGGCTTTGTGGCCCGGACTGATCCAGAAATACAGGTACTCGTATGTGTCCTGCTCCGGTGTCGGTGATATCCTCCGGAGTATGCTGTTTTCCGGAACCTGTACATAGTGCGGGTTGTTGAAGCTCATGACATAGCCTTCCTGTGTGAGCCATTCAGGGTACTGATCAAGCACCTCGGCGGCGAGCTGGTTCTCGATCAACAGCCGCGCGCCTTTTTTTGTGCTTTCCAGCCCCATAACCCGCGCAAGGGTATCATCCTGGGGCAGCTTCTTTTCGTAGTTGTCGTAGGTAAGACGGGGCTCGAATTGCAGTTTCCCTTTTACGATAGCTCCCCTTAAAAGCAGGCCTTTGTAAAGCAGTCTCGCGTACACGGAATGCAGCTGTTCAAGGGCGGTATAAATATCGTCGCCATAGAACAACAGGCTGTCGCTGAACATTTCAACGGTGGCCATATCGTTTTGTCGACAGTATTCCGAAAGGCTTTCAAAGGTGATATCGTAAAATTGGTTCAGCTTTTCCTTTGCAACGCTGGGGTTGAGCCTGTAATAGCCGGAGATGCCCAGCAGGTCGCCGTAATACGTAAATTCCATCTGTGTTTTTCTCCTCTTTCCGGAGGGACATCTTTACCAGCGCAAGAGTTCGTCCTGGTTGTTCCGCCCTGAAGGGCGTCACAGGGTTCTAAGGTCGTAAGCCCACGTTTCCTCGTTTGCGTCCCCGATGGTCGCCTTCCTGAAACCGGCCTGCCTGAGATAAGAAAACAGGTTCGTTTTTTTTACCAGCCTGTGCACCGAATCCTTGCAAAAAAGCGGGGAAAGCAAAGTGATGTGCGTCTTGTCCGGGCCGCCCAGTTCTATTTCGATAGGCAGACCCTTGCTGATATAATACTGCTCGAATTCAACCATGATCATTTCGCGTTGTTTTATCATGAGTTGGTCCGCAACATGGGCACCCGGATTTTTGGCATGTCTGGCTGCGCGCGCCTGACGCCCGGGCTCCCGGGCAGGCCCACACTGCTTGGCCACCGCGCTTTCCGGTAAACTCTGATCCCCCTCGGCCGATCCGGCACTATCAGCATAAGGTTTTTTCATCATGCGCCTCCTGCATGCGTATACAGTTATATGACGCAAACCTACCCGTAAGGATCGATCGACTCTGGAATAAGGTTGTTCTGAATCCAGGGCTGGTATCTGTTGCGAACTGTATAAGCAGTAGAGAGTATACCACAAGGGGGCCCGGGATGACAGGAGCAAAAGCGGGAGGAAGCACGTACCCCCCCCATAAGAAGGAACGCCAGGAGGAATCTTGGAATTCACCTCCCCTATCACGGATCGCGGTGCAAAACAGTTGTCAGACATCGCGCCCGGATATCGAAGCGCAAATCATCGTTGTATATGTGATATAACGTTCCGGTTTGGCCCTGGGTGCTTCGGGGAAAACACTATGTCAGCGGACACCGGGGAAATACGAGCGTAATCCCTTTCTCACCGCTTCGTCCAGTTCCTTCAACCCCAACGGCTTAGGAATGACCTCGGCAAACCCGGCAGCCTTTATCTCTTCTGCCAGAGGCGGCTCGATGCATCCTGTATAGAGGAGAACCGGAAAACCTTGCCTTATGCGCCTGAAACGCACTGCAAGCTCGAGTCCTGTCAACTCAGGTGTAACAGGAGAGCCCCTTCGCATACTCCCGAGGGCGGCAAGCCCTGGTCGTGTCTGCCCCGGCATAGCGGGTTCAACGATAGCGAGGTCGAATTTGTCGGGATCCTGGGAAAAGGCTTTTAACCCCGCCAGGCTCGCCGTCTCAGCCTGCGCGCTATAGCCTAACTGTTCGAGCATCGAGGTGGTTGTTGCCACCGTATCCTCTCCGTTATCTACGACCAAAACATGGAATTTTCGTCCGGTGGCCATAATAGCTCTCTTTTCTGTTGGGAGCACCTGGCAGAAGCCCCTGGGTTCTGGTGACCTTCACGAAACAGCAGAGGAACAGTTCAACGCACGGTACTTCATGAGCAGTTGCAGCGGTGCTGAAACTAATTATAACACAAACCCTATGAGAATGGTATGAAAACGAAGGATTCCTCCCCGGTCAAGTCGTCCTTATTCGTTCGATAGCAACAGCGTGAAAAGAACGGGAAGTGAGGATTTGAAGTGCAGCTGCTAAACCCTGGAGGTCTTGAGAAAGAAAAGGCAGGCTGAGATAATCTCAGCCTGCCTTGTTTGGCTTAGCTTTTCACTACGTTTGATGCAGAGGGACCCTTCGGGCCGCTTACAACATCAAAGTCCACCGCCTCGCCTTCAGCGAGAGATTTAAAACCACTATCCTGGATGGAAGAATAGTGCACGAACACATCTACGCCGTCATCCTTCGTGATGAAACCAAAACCCTTTGACTCATTGAACCACTTCACTGTACCTTTTGACATATTTGCTACCTCTTTTATTAGATTTGAAGGATACGGACATATGTTGAGGGAATGCTACAAAGATGAATATCTTGCGCGGTTACTTCTAACAGATGCTTCCGAAACTTCTTGTAATCATTATTGCATAAAAATAATATAATTTCAATATATTTTATATAAAACACAGACACACCCTCTCCCCTGGTGACTAAACTCCCAGCTCAAATTGTCAATGGCATCCACGACCATCCCCGTCCCCACGGTTATCAAGAGAATGTCCTGTGCCACTCGTACAAAACGATGTCGTGGCGGCGGCGGTCCCAGTATCGTAATGACCTGCGGCGGAAGATCGTAAAATATGACGTTCGGCGGCAGGGGATGACCGACCGCCCATTTCCTGGACTGGCCTGCATAATAATTATGGATCGTCTCCCGTTCGTTCTATCATCCTTGACGGATCGAAGGAAAGTCATTCCCCCTTTACATTTGTCCAAAAACTCTTTTTGCTTTCTGCGGGATAAGGAACAATCAACCGATTCACTTGAAAACTCGACTCTTTTACACCATAATAGGGCTATGGATACAAGGAACTGGTATGTCGTCAGCACAAAAGCCAGAAACGAGGAACGTGCGGCATTGAACCTTGCCCAGGGCGGCATCGATGTGCTGGCCCCGAAACTCAAGTTCAAACGCTGGCGGGAGGGAAAGTTCACGGAGATCGTCGAACCCATGTTCCCCGGGTATATCTTCGTTAAGTTCCATCCCGTGGATGAGTTTCGGCTCGTCAAGTACACACGCGGCATAAAGACCATTGTCAATTTCAACGGCCGCATAATCCCCTTGCAGGACAGGCTCATCGATTTCATTCGGGAACGTCTTATTGAAGGCGTGGCGACGGTAGAGAAACAGAGCTTCCGCAAAGGAGAGCAGATCGTCATCCAGGAAGGTCCCTTCAAAGGGTTCAGCGGCATTTTCGAACAAGAACTTGACGGCAAGGAAAGGATTGCCATCCTCCTTGAAGGCGTCGACTATTGCGCGCGCATGGAAATAGACCGCGAACTGGTGGTAAAGGCATGATAAACAGGGGCACGCCATAGAGCTTCTCGGAAATACCCAGGGACTTAATCACCTCATAACAAGACGTCTCACCAGCCTCTACAAGAAACGTCTCGAACCCTCCGCGATCATCACGCCGGACCTCGCAAGACAACTCATGGACATATCGAAAGAGATGTCACGTCAGATCGGTCTTCTCATCAACCGCCGGGGCGTCATCGAATACGTCATAGTCGGCGATAACCGCCGCATCGAGATCCCCCCGCTTTCGACGGAGAGGACAGGGCGGGCCCGCTTCAGAGGGGTAAGGTTCATTCACACCCATTTAAAGGGCGAGCTTCTTTCCCGCGAGGACCTGACGGACCTCGCCCTCCTTCAGCTCGACCTCGTCGCCTGCATTACCGAGATGAGAGGGGAGAGGACAGAGGCGATCCATGTCGGGTATCTCGTACCCGAAAACAATGAGGGCAAGGCCTGGGATTTCATGGAACCCGGCCCGGTGTCGGAGTTCAACCTCGACTTCACCGAATTCATCACGGAACTGGAGAATGAATTTGTCAGGGAACGGGGCAAACTCTACATGACAAAGGAGAAACAGGACCGCTGCATCATCGTGAGCCTCGTCATGCCCCGCAGGGAAAAGAATGTCGATGATTACATCGCCGAGATGAAGGACCTCTGTTACTCGGCGGGGATCACCGTCCTCGATGTCGTGATACAGCGGCCCAAAGAGCTCCATCCCCGGTACCTGGTCGGAAGGGGAAAGGTCGAGGAGATCGTCATGAAGTGCCAGCAGCTCGGGGCGGACCTTCTCGTTTTCGACGAAGAATTGACGCCCGGCCAGATAAAGAACATATCGGGGATAACAGAGTTGAAGGTCATCGACCGCAACCAGCTTATCCTCGACATTTTTGCCGGCAGGGCCAACACCACGGAGTCGAAGATACAGGTGGAGCTTGCCCAGCTGCGCTACATTCTCCCTCGCCTCACCGAGAAGAGCACGACATTTTCGCGGCTCATGGGAGGGATCGGGGGCCGCGGCCCGGGCGAGCAGAAGCTGGAGGTGGACCGCCGCAGGATAAGGGACAGAATAGCCTTTCTGGAACGCAGGCTCACACAGATACGAAAGGTCCGGGACAAGAAAAGGGAGCGCAGACGCGCATCCTCCATCCCCATCGTCTCTATCGTGGGCTATACGAATTCCGGCAAATCGACACTCCTCAATCTTCTCACAAAAAGCACGGTGGAGGTCGAGGACAAGCCTTTCTCCACCCTCAACCCGACGACACGGATGGTCAAATATCCCGAGCGTAAGAGGATAATCCTCACCGATACCGTCGGCTTCATAACCCGCCTGCCCGAGGTGCTCCTTCGCGCCTTTATGGCGACACTCGAGGAACTCGAAGACGCCCATCTCCTCCTTCACCTTGTCGATATGAGCGCCCCCGATTTCGAAGACCGCATCTCCTCCGTGGAGAATGTCATTGATGGCCTGGGTCTTTCACACAAAAAAGCGCTCATCGTCTTCAACAAGATAGACAAGGCGGACCGTGCCCTTATTCCCAACGTGGAGAGACGGTACAATGCCGTCTCCATATCATCGTTGAAAAAGGAAGGCATTGACCGCCTGATCGCAGCGATCGAGACCGCGCTCGGCGACGAGAACCTTGCAGTGAATTGATTTTTTTCCCAATCTCATTTACATTAGATACAGTTCAAGGGTTCAACCGTTCAAGAGATCAACAGACTGTTGGCAAAGTCTTTCTTCGTCATTCCGGACTTGATCCGGAATCCAGCGGTTTTTCTGACATCATGTTCTTCCTGGATGTCACCTGGGCAAGTGAAGAAACCGGCTCTCGCCGGAACGACAACCGAGCGGGAACCGCTCAAAGATACGAAGCCTGTCAAAAGACTGTCAGGCGTTTCAGAAACCCCCTTATGGGGGGACAATATCAGAAAGCCATATCCGGGAGGATTTGATGGAAGGACACAACGGCACGACTGACAATACGGTTCAGGGGCGTTACCAGGTACTCGGCGAATACGCCGCCCAGGCATCGATGGACTCCATAGACGGCTTCATCGAATTCGCTTCTACCCACGCCCGGCAGCGCGGTTTCACCGACGACCGCGTGGAGGAGGTGCGCCGTGTTCTTACGGAGACCCTGACCAACATAGTCACTTTTACTTTCGACAACGAGCCGGGAGAGATAAAGCTCTCCTGTAACCTCGACAAGTTCGGAAAGTACGTCCTTGCCCTCGTTGATTCCGGCAAGCCATTCAACATGCTCCTCGAAGACGACCCGTTCATCGGCTCCCTCGGCCCGACCCCCGACACACCCCGGCCCACCACCAGAACGATGAAACGCTTCTCCAGCAACATCGAATACAAACGCCTCGAAAACAGGAACCACCTCATAATCACGCTGGCAAGGGATATGAAGAAGGGGAAAGAGTAAGGACAACTTCTAAGACGTTGTCTCACGCCCGTTCGCAGAGAACAATAAAAAAGAGAAGACGTCGCTTGCGCGAAATTACAATAAAAGAACGGGCGCAACGGCGAAGAATGCCCTATGAAAAATCCCGTTCTTCGCCGGCTTTTTCGATGCAGCCGACCATGCCCCGGACGTAGAGCCTGCCGACGGTTTCAAACAGGATGTATTTGGTCGTCAGGATCGGGATGCGCAGCTCTTCCGCAAGCTTTATGGTTTCCGGGAAGGGGCGCTTCCCGCGGACTATGACGATCGCGGCGGCATCGAGAACCTCCGCCGTGCGGACGACTTGATGATTGGCCAGCCCCGTCAATAAGAGACTTCCCGTTTTGCAGTAGACGAGAAGATCGCTCATCAGATCGGCGCAGGCACCCTTTTCCACCTCCATGTCGAGCTGGTCGTGGCCGACAACAACGTCTGCGTCCAGCACCTCTTTAACCTCTCGTAGCTTCATGTCATCAACACTCCGTGACAATATCATATGTTATATAGACATATCATATGCTAAGACCAACAACGCTTCAACCCTTCTGTTCACGGGGAAGAGGGGTACAGGAATCTGGAACCGTCTTTTTCCTTGGAACCTGGAACTTGAAACATGTAACCGTTTTCGTTCATGGATAAACCTGTCCGCTCGTGGTATATTGGTTTCGCATGTCGGCGGAATCGTTCTGTAAGAATCAGGCCAAGGGCCTCGTCATCGGACTGGCAGGCGGCACCTTCGGGGGCCTTGCCGGCCTTGGAGGGGGTGTTATCATGATACCCCTCATGGCCTGGCTTGCAGGGCTGAGCCAGCACGGGGCCCACGGCACGAGCCTTCTCGCAATCGTTTTCACCGGTCTTATCGGGGCCGTTACCTATTTCTTTCACGGCTCCGTGGACTGGCCGGCGGCACTTATCCTTGCCGCGTCTGCCATCGCCACGGCCCGTCTGGGAGCACTCTACGCCCATTCACTCCCCGAGAAAAAGCTGAGAAAGGCTTTCGGCTGGTTCCTCGTCTTTGTATCCCTTCTTCTCGTTTCCAAGGGCCTCATCATGGGGTCGTCCTACCACATCGGTCCCGTCGTGTACTACGTAGTCCTCTTTGCCACGGGTTTGTTCACGGGTTTTCTCTCGGGGATGATGGGCGTCGGAGGAGGAGGCATCATGATACCACCTCTCGTTATCCTCATCGGCATGCCGCAGCACCTGGCCCAGGGCACGTCGCTGCTGGCCATGGTTCCCGGAAGCGCCATGGGCGCCTTTACGCACTACAAACTCGGCAATGTGGCAAAACAGATCGCCCTGGGGCTCATGGCAGGTGCTGCCATCGGAGGCTATTTTGGCGCCACCTTTGCTCACCTCTTGCCCGAGCTCTACCTGAAATTCCTGTTTTCTATTGTTGGGCTATGGATGGGCATAAGGTATATAAGGAGCTGAAACGGTGTTTTCAGTCGCAGAGTTTGTTTTCCAGGATCTGGTCTGCGGTGAAGTCTTCGAGGCCCATGTAGTAGGCGGCGCTCTCGACTATCGCGTCGGAGGGAACGAGGCCTACTATCTCGCTGCCGATGACATTAACACCGTAGCGCCTTGCCTCCGTTCTGACCAGTTCAAGGGCCCGATAGAGGGGGGTCCTGGCATAATTCGTCATGTTCATTGAAACCTGGACAATGCCCCGCTGCTTCAGGTCGATGGGTATGGCCCGGCAGTAGCGCAGTCCCCCGCCCTGGTGACGTACCGCCCCGGCGATGGCGGCCGCAATGGCCATGCTGCCGGTATCAAGATTAACGTTGAACGCCACAAGAGGATTTCTGGCTCCAACGGCCACGACTCCGGCGGTGGGGTGTATCGCGGCATCCCCAAAATCGGGTTTCCATTTTGGATCTTTGAGCTTCTCCGACATGCCCTCGAATCCTCCCCTGCGAATATCGGGAAGATTCTTTCGTTCACGATCAACCGCCGATTCTTCATAGAGAAATACGGGCACGCGAAAGCTCCTCCAGATCTCTTTGGCAACTTCCACCGACAGCACGACGGCTTCTTCCATGGATATACCCCTGACGGGAATGAAGGGTATGACGTCAGCGGCACCCATGCGGGGATGTTCCCCCCTGTGCCTGCGCAGATCGATGGTCCTGACGGCCACCCCGACCGCGTCGATCACCGTCTTCTTTATTCGTGCCGGCTCACCGGCTGCGGTCACGACCAGGCGGTTGTGATCTTTGTCCTTATGATGGTCAAGAAGTCTGACCCCCTTGACGCCGCTGAAGCAATCAAGGATCCTCTCGATCTTTTTTTGATTGCGCCCCTCGCTGAAATTGGGTACCGTCTCAATGATCTTTTTCATAATGTGCGTTCATTGTAACCTTTAGCAGGCTGTTGATAAAGTGTTTTTTGCCGTCATCCCGGACGTGATCGGGAATCCAGCGGTCTTGCCAATCCCACGTTTCCCCCGGTTCCGCCCTTCGCCGGAACGACGCCAGGAAACGGATGGAACGGAAGAACTCCGGAAAAATGTCGGCCTTATTTGCCTCGTGGCAGAATGAAACAAAACAGCGCGGCAAGGACAAAAGATCTCAAACCAGTTCTCTTCATACAGCCCCCTGTGTTTATCGCGGTCGAATATACCTGCCTCAAATCTCATTGCAGCGAAAGGAAAACGGAAGTCAATGTGATTTTCATCCCACCGGATCCTGCTTCATCTTCAATCTCCAGTATCTCTCGCATGCAGTCGCTCACAGGCTATCCGTCCGGAGCAAAAAGGGGGAGGTTCCTCTAGCCTTCCTCGAAGATCTCCTGACGCATCTGCCGTTCCCGCTCGGCCACATATTCCGCGATGCTCTTCGCGACATCGTCGGATATCGAGCAAAACTCGACTCCGATCCGGGTCAGGTCCATGAGATGGACGACACTCCTGACAAAGGCCCGTGCGTGCATGTCTCCCAGAGTGGGGACGGTGATGGTCAGGTCGACGGCGTCACCCGATTTGAAACGGCTCACCGGTTCCGTCATCATGAATGATATGCCGCCGCCGCTTATATCCACGGGCTTCACGTCGATGGCGGCGCCGTTGGCAAAGACAAGACGCGCTGCTACAGGATATGCTCCCGATGGCTGGACCCTGACGTACTTCCGTCTCTCCCTTCTTGTGACCCTGTCGGGATACTGGATGGTCAGATGCATGCGGCGATGCTCGGCCAGTTCAATAGAAAGGATCTTTGTCCCAAAGGTGTAAAGCAAACTGTCACCGGCACAGGTGACCGTGGCCCGTCCCGTTTCCGGGTATTCCCCCGGCGCCAGGGCCGCCAGGATAACGAGAGACTTTTTCTCGCCTTCCCGGAAAACAAGCCGGCAATCGTCAAGTACGATGGTTTCGTCGATGACGACCTTCACGGGCATGTTCTGCCCCGTTATCTCCCGGATATATTGATCTACCTGGTGTTTTTCGCGGAGAACGATGAGACTTTTTTTGTCGTTCCTTCTCATGATATCACGTGGTCTTTGATCTCTATCCTGTCAATTCTCTTTCAAATCACCCCCATTTACAAGAGGAAAGTACAATTGACTTTCCTGATTCCTTTGTCTACGCTATGAGCAAAAGCGCGCCTATGAGCAAAAAGTATCTTTTTCTTCTCCTTCTTCTCGCGGCCCTGGGATCGCTCCCCTTTGGCGCAGGCGGCGGGGAGTTCGGCAAGGATGCCAACATCGGCCTTTGCTTCACACCTGGCGGCTCCTGCACCGACAGGATAATCCGGGAGATCGCATCGGCGCGCTCGGAGATACTCATCCAGGCCTATTCCTTCACATCCGCCCCCATTGCGAAGGCACTCGTCGACGCCCACAAGCGCGGCATCAAGGTCGTCGCCATCCTCGACAAGAGTCAGCGCACGGCAAAATACACCTCCGCCACATTCCTGGCGAACATGAGGATACCGACATACATCGATGGCAAACACGCGATCGCCCACAACAAGGTCATCATCATAGACGCCGCCACAACGATAACGGGCTCCTTCAATTTCACGAAGGCCGCCCAGGAGAAGAACGCCGAGAACCTTCTCATTATCAGGTCGGGAGAGATTGCCAGGGCCTACCGTGAAAACTGGCATGACCACCTAAAGCATTCGGAGCGATACGAACCGAGGTACTAGGTCCAGGTTTCAGGTTACGGCAGCAATGGAACGTGAAATACGGATCAGTCCCCTCCGGGGTGGGCCGGCTTGCTTTTTCCTGTAAAAACAGTATAATAGTGCACGTTTTCGCTTGCATTATGACGGAGGGACAGGTGGTATCATTAACGATAGACAATACTAAATGTACGGCGCGGGAGAACAGCACCATCATCGACGCGGCCCGTGAGAACGGCATAGACATACCCAGCCTGGGATACGATCCCCGGGTCAGTCCCCCGACCAACGTCGAGATCTCCATGGTGGAAGTCGTGGAGAACGGAAGGGCGCGGACAGTCGCGGCAACTGCCACGGCGATAGCTGAGGGGATGGTCGTCACGACCCGTTCACCCGGCCTTGAGAACTTCAGGAAGATATACCTCCAGGCGCTCCTGAGGAACCACTACGGGGATTGCCTCGCGCCATGCGTTGCGCGCTGCCCCGCACACATCGACATCCAGAAATATCTCTACCACGTTGCGAACGGAAACTTCGTCGAAGCACTGGCCGTCATCAGGGAAAACAACCCCTTCCCGTCGGTGTGCGGCAGGGTCTGCCCTCACCCCTGTGAGGCACACTGCCGCAGGAACGCCGTGGATTCACCCGTCAACATAAACGGGGTGAAGCGCTTCATCGGAGACTACGACAGCTACCAGGCCGTCGAGTATACGCCCGCCGTATCTCCCGATACGGGGCACAGCGTAGCCGTGATCGGCGCGGGACCCGCAGGGCTTACCTGCGCATATTTTCTGCGCTCCCTCGGACACAAGGTCACAGTATTAGAGAAACAGGAAGCCGGCGGCGGCATGCTCCGCTGGGGGATTCCCTATTACCGGCTCCCCGAGGACATCCTTGACCGGGAGATACGGGCCATTCTCAGCCTTGATATCGACATACAGTACAACAAGGAATTGGGAAAGGATTTTACCCTGCAGTCCCTGAAACGGGACGGATACGACGCCATATTCCTGGGGATAGGCGCACAGAAGACCTCCCGCATGGCCATACCCGGGGAAGATCTCCCCGGTGTTATGACGGGCCTTGACCTCCTTGCCCGCCTGGCAAGGAAGGAAACGCCGGACCTGGGTGACAGCGTTATGGTCTTCGGAGGCGGCAATACCGCCATGGACGCCGCCCGCAGCGCCATCAGGCTGGGATCGAAGAAGGTGGTCGTCGCCTATCGCCGGACGCGGGCCGAGATGCCCGCCGAGGACCTGGAGATAGAAGAGGCAATGGAAGAAGGCGTGGAGATGATGTTCCTCACCGCCCCCGTCTCCATCACAGGCGACAATGGTTCACTTTCCCTGCAATGTATGAAGATGGTTCTCGGAGAGCCCGATGTCAGCGGCCGACGCCGTCCCGTGCCCGTGGAAGGGTCCGAATTCAACCTCCTCTGTTCAACGATCGTCAGCGCCATCGGGCAGATCGTGGATAACGAGTGTATCGCCCGCGACGATCTTACAACGAAGCGCGGCACGGTCCTTACGAGTGCGGGCACGACAGAAACATCCATCCCCGGCGTCTTTTCCGGCGGCGACTGCGTGAGCGGTCCCGATATAGCCATCAACGCCATAGGCGCGGGCAAACGCGCGGCTATGCAGATGGATGAATACCTCCGCACGGGTAAATGCGCCCCCGTTCCTGAGCCATACAACTGCTCAAAGGGACACTGGCAGATGGTACCTCGTGAAGAGTATAAATGGGTGACCCCGTCGGGAAGGCTGGATATCCCCACCCTTTCTGCAGAAACGCGGAAGCTGAGCTTCCAGGAATCTACGCGGACATGGGAAGGGCAAAGCGCCATGCAGGAAGCATCCCGATGCCTGTCCTGCGGCTGCACGGAGCGCTACAGCTGCATCCTGAGAAGCCATGCGAGCGAATACGGCGTCGAGTTCGATCAGCCCACACCTGCCCGGCCCCTGCCCATCGACGACAACCACCCCTTCATAGTCCGGGACCCTGGCAAATGCATCCTTTGCGGGCTGTGTCTCAAGATATGCCGTGAAATGGAAGGCTCGTCGGCCCTGTCCTTCTATGAAACCAACAATGTCCTTACCATAGGGCCCAATGACCATCGCCCTCTCGACATGACCGTCTGCGTCGCCTGCGGCCATTGCGCTACGGCGTGTCCCACGGGCGCCCTCTCTTTCAAACCCGTCATTCCGCAGATCTACCGCGCCCTCCACGACCCCGACCTCACTGTCGTGGCGCAGATCGCCCCTGCTGTCAGGGCTACCTTCGGCCAACACTACGGCATAGACCCGGCCTCGGTCATGACCGTCCTCTCGGCGGGGCTCAAGCAAGTGGGGTTCAATTTCGTCTTCGACACGTGCTGGGCCGCGGACCTCACCATAATGGAAGAAGGAACGGAATTCTTGAGCCGCATAGCTGAAGGCGGCACCCTTCCGCAGATAACGTCCTGCTGCCCGGCATGGGTGAATTACTGCGAAAAGATGGCGCCCGACATCCTTCCCCATCTTTCCTCGTGCAGGTCCCCGCAACAGATGTTCGGCTCCGTGATGAAGCATTACTTCGCCCGGCAGTTCAGAGTCCCGCCCGAACGCCTCTTCTTCGTCTCGGTCATGCCCTGCAATGCGAAGAAGTATGAAGCGAGGAGACCCGAATTCAACCGTGAGGGCATCTCCGACGTCGACGCGGTGCTCACCACGACAGAGGTCATCACCATGTTCGAGGAGCGCGGGATGGACCCCAGAACCTTCAATCCCGTCCCGGTGGATGCATTCTTCGGAAAGGTAAGCGGCGCCGGGATCATCTTCGGCGCAAGCGGCGGCGTCGCCGAAGCGGCGCTGAGGCTGGCGGCCGAGAAGGTCATCGGCAAGAGGATGGAGGGCTTCACCTACGAGCAGGTGCGGGGACTGACAGGGGTCAAGGAAACCACCATCGGCCTCGGAGAAACAAAGGTGCGCCTCGCCGTCGTGAGCGGCCTGCAGAACGCCCAGGACCTCATTGACCGCATACGTTCCGGAGATGCCCCCTACGACCTCATTGAAGTAATGGCCTGCCCCGGGGGCTGCATCAACGGCTCGGGAAACCCGACCCCCAAACTGACGAGCGATCCCGAAGACAGGCTCGAGGTGCTCTACCGCCTTGATGAAGCCTCATCCATCAAGAAGAGCCAGGATAATCCCACCATTCAGGCGATCTATACGAATTGGCTCGGCAAGCCCGACGGGACCCTATCCCATCACAACCTCCACACCACCTACCGCCGCCGCTCCATGCGCGTGCAGGAATCCGTCGAGGAGCTTCTTCGGGACAATACCCCCATCGATGTGGGTGTCTGCCTGGGCACAAGCTGCTACCTGAAGGGGTCCTTTCATCTCCTTGAGGGACTTTCGGCGGAACTGCGTAAACGGGGCCTTTTGGATCGTTTCAGGATAAAGGCGCGTTTCTGCACCGACCAGTGTTCCGGTGGTCCCAACGTCGTGGTGGGAACAAACGTGATCAATCGCGTTGACCCCAATAACCCTGTCGCCTTCATCGACGCATATCTTATTCCGGCTCTCGGAGCGGCTGCAGGCAAAGACATCAAGCGCTAGGGACCGGCTTCCGGCATATGCATAAGGCCCGGCGCCCCGGGAAACGCTGCCTTCTCCGACACAATCATTCACATTGTATTGATATGGCGGGAGCGGTGCCAGGGACGCCCTCGCGTCCTCGTAAATTTCCGCGAAAATTGACGCCCTGAACGGGCATCCTTATATCCTCCTCCGTGCTCCTTCCCACAACCGCGGAACTCAATCTGGACGGATGGAATTTCATGGTCCGGTCATGGGCCCGGCCATCGTCGCAGACAATCTTATATTGACAGCATGGGGCACTCAATGCTACGTTTCTTAAGTTAGTAGCACGGCTGCAGCCTGGAAATCTGTCGGGCCCGCAGATGACGTCGGGGATAACGGTATAAAGACACCTGTCGACAGAGCGTGAAAGAAAGCCTAACCGGTGGTGGAGACAATTGGAGACCATATGATGAACAACAGCGGAAGAATTGCGATCAGTCTTGCTTTGCTCATTTTGCTGGCTGCCGCGCCCGCATGGGCCAAGGATACGGGGGGGGACAAGGAGGCGGGTCACATTGACGAAAAGAAGCTTGTTCTCGACAGGATCACAGTCACGGAGACCCGTTACGACAACCCGGTCACACCCGTCGATACCCGCTACGGCACCCGGTACAATGTGGTGACTGAAGAACAGATCGAGCAGCAGAACTCCTACGACTTTCAGTCGACCCTGCGTGATGTGCCGGGGGTTATGTCTCAGGGTAAAAACCTTATGGGCAGCCAGACCAGTCACAGTCTTTACATTCGCGGCCGGGGATCGAGCCACCCCAGTTCCGATATCGTTGTCCTTTTTGATGGGGTACCCCGCTTTGGCGGATTATTCGGCCAGGTGCTGGGCGATGGCATCGCCGTTTCCACGATCGGGGGGATGGAGATCTACAAGAGCCCGCAGCCGGCCCAGTTCGGCAGCGGTTATGCGGCAGTCAATGTTATGCCCAGGTATATGAAAAAGGAGGGGCAGGAGGCGGTGCTCGGCTTCAGCGGCGGGAGTTACGGTACATTTGACGAGAGCCTCTCCGCCGGTCTCAGGAAAGGACCATTGGACATCTACGCATCCCAGAGTTGGGCAGGCACGGACGGCAGCCGCGGCAATTCCGCTTCCCATCAACAGAACCTTTATGCCAATGCCGGTTACCAGATCACCAGGAACTGGAACATGCGATTTCTTATCAACCAGGTGAACGGCAAGACAGAGGCCCCCATGCCGGACAGCATACCTGATGCAGTCAACGGGGTAAGCTATCCGGGCGCAGAGCGTTACAAGACAGACACCTTGTTCGCCACGTTCACCCTCGGCCACGAATACGACCGTGCCAGCGGCTATATCAAGGGCTACTGGAACGACACCACCTTTGACCTGCTGCAGGAATTGAGTAACGGCAGCCCCTACGGCAACGGCACCGGCGGTCTCTGGTCGAGGCAGAAGGTCGCCCTCTACGGGGCCCGGGCAAAAGAGAAACTCCATCTGTGGCCCGGCGGCGAGGTTCTCGTCGGGACCGACCTTGATATGACAACACTCAAGAACACACAGCAGACATACAGCGGGCTGGCACCCAGCGGAGCGGGGGCGGCCGGTGTTAACGGCGGCAAGGCCAGACGGGTCTGGGATTTTCCCGACACAAGGCTCCTGTCTCCCTATATTGCCGCGAGCCATACATTCGGCCGACCGGAGAGCTTTCACATTACCCCTTCAGCGGGGCTGCGCTATTACAACCACGACGAATTCAAGGACAAGACGGCGCCCCAGGCCGGCCTGGTGATGGGATACGCCAATACCGACCTGAACATCAATTATTCCCGCGGCGTCAACTATCCCTCCCCGATCGTGCTGATGAACATGGTGCGCACCGACGCACCCGTCGCCAATGCACAGCAGTACTGGAAGAACATTAAGCCCGAAGTGGTGGACCACTACGAATTGGGCCTGACCCACTCGTGGCCGAAAATAGCCACGCTGGGTGCGACGGTCTTTCGTGACGAGGGAAAAGACCGGTTCCTGGCGTATATGGGCGGACCCGCCATCCCAACCCAATTCAATGATTATGTCGGCCATTACGAGATCGAGGGGCTGGAGTTGACCGGTACGGTGACCGCCGCAACAAACCTTGAATTCTTCGCCGCCGCCACCTGGTTGACAGCCGAGGCCAAGGGGGCCGATGGTGTGGAAACCAACCACATACCCTACACCCCCGGCTTCCAGTTCCAGACCGGGGCCAGGTGGACATTCCTGAGCAACTTCCAGATCTTCGCAGACATGCAGCACCTCAGAAATCTCTATCAGGGCACTTTCTCGCGGGGTGGCACCTTTAATACCCCTCGACTTACCGGCAAAGACAAACTCAACGACATCACCCTTGTCAATACGCGGTTGAGCTATCGTTTCGACTACACATCATTGAGGTTGAAGGACTCGAACATTTTCTTTGCCGTCAACAACATCTTCAACAAGGATTATGAATATGCCAGGGGCTATCCCATGCCGGGAACAACCTTTTTTGCGGGGTTCAGCCTGAAGTTCAATTAAACCTGCCTTTTTGAGGCAGATAAGGAGAGTACCGTGTTTGCGGAACGATCATCGATCGTGGTGAAACAACATATGCGGATGAGGAAAACGTGGCTCTGCCTTGTTGCGGTAATGGTCCTGGCATGCCTTTTAGCCGGATGTTCCGACGATCCCGGGAGAGCCAGCGTCCGGAGCCCGCGTATCATCGTGACGTCGGACACCATCCTGTCGGACATGGTTACCTCCCTGCTGCCTGCCCACCGCTATTCCGTCGCGGCCATACTTCCCGCGGGGCAATGCCCCGGACATTACGACGTAAAACTGAAGGATATCGAGAAAATGAAAACAGCAGCCCTGAATGTCTCCTTCACGGGCCTGTCCTTCATGGACAAGGCGGGGCTGGATGACAGGGTGCGCCTCGTTGTCGATGCGGGAAACCGCAACTGGATGGCACCCGATTCATACATATACGGCCTGGGGCTGCTTGCCGACAGACTTTCAGAGCGTTTCCCCGAAGACAAAGGTGAAATAGCCCGCCGGAAGGAAGATGCCATCCGCCGGGTAAGACAGGAAACGGGCACGCTCCTTCAAGAGATCAAGCAGGCGGGAATCTTCGGAAAACCCGTTATCGCATCCTCCATGCAAAAAGAACCCCTGGAGTGTATGGGTTTCCGTGTTGTGGGAGAATATGGCAGGCCCGAAGCAATGTCCGCGAAGGACGTTGTCGAACTGGCACGGATCGGGAGGGACCGCAGGGCCATTATGATCGTGGACAATCTCCAATCCGGGCCGGATGCCGGCAGGGGGATCGCCGAAACGCTTAAGGTCTCCCATGTTGTCCTCACGAATTTCCCGTCCGAAAAAGGATATCTCACCACACTGGGCGAGAACGTTAACATCCTTCTCGCCGCTGTGCGAAAATAGGGCGCAGCCCTTTGCAATGAATCCATTATGAACGAGCAATCAATAGCCCTTGACGGGGTAACGGTCAGAAAAACGAGGGTGCTCCTTCTTGACAATATCAGCCTTGTCGTGTCGCAGGGCGAGCTTGTCGGGATCATCGGCCCCAACGGCGCCGGCAAGACCACGCTCCTCAATGTCCTGGCGGGATTCGAGAAGTTCGAGGGAACGATCAGCCTCTTTGGGCGCCGCGAAACCCACAGGCGCTCTCGCGAGGCGCGGCTTCGCGTCGGCTACGTTCCGCAATTGTTCCCCATCGACCCTGCCTTTCCCATCCTTGCGGGGGAGACAGTCATGACAGGTGCGATAGGACGGACGGGCCTCTTTCGCTCCCCCGGCAGGCGAGAGAAAGACGAGGCCATGCGGCTCATGGAGATGATGCGCGTGGCCCATCTCGCTCACAGGCCCCTCGGGCAGTTATCTGGCGGCGAGCGACAGAAGGTGTCGCTGGCGCGCGCCATCCTTCAGGAACCCGATGTCCTCCTCATGGATGAGCCAACGGCAAACCTGGACATCGCCGTCCAGAAGGAGGTCCTCAACCTTATAGACGAGATCCACAAGGAGGGAAACCTGACGATCCTCTTCGTCACCCACGATTTCACCATGCTTCCCGCCGCGATGGACCGCGCCGTCCTCCTCGATCACGGAAAAAAGGCGTTCGATGGAAACATCGACACCGCCCTGTCGGGCGAAACCCTGAGCAGGTTGTTCCAGTATCCGCTGGAGATCTTCAAACGCAACGGCAGGAGATTCGTTTCCTATGATTGATGGCCTTATCGACGCACTCGCCTATCCGCCCATTCTGCGCGCCGCCATTGCCTGTGTGCTGTGCGGGGCAAGCTGCTCCGTTCTTTCCGTATTCGTCGTTCTCATGAAAATGCCGCTCATCGGCGTGGCCATGTCCCACGCCGCTTTCGCCGGTGCCGTGCTGGGCATGCTCCTTGACGTCAATCCCCTGTTGAGCGGGTTCATCATGTGCCTGATTGCGGCGGGAGTGCTCGGACCCCTATCGGACCGCACGGACCTTGCCCCCGAGAACGCGCTGGGCATTCTCTTTTCCTTTCTCATGGGAATTGCCTTTCTCGGTATGGGCATCCTCACCAGGACAAAGGCGGGCGCCCTCAACCTGATGTGGGGAAGCCTCCTGTCGCTGTCGCGCCTCGACATTACAGTGCTGACCCTCGTCACGCTGGTCCTCGTGCTTTTTGTACTGCTGTTCTTCAAGGAGATCCGTTCCGTCCTGTTCAACAGGCGCCTCGCGGCGGCGAGCGGCGTGCCGGAGAGGATGATCTATTACGCGCTCCTCTTCCTCACGGGGGCCGTGGTGTCGTCGAACCTTGCGACCGTGGGGGGCCTGCTCATCTTCGCCCTCCTCGTGCAGCCCGGAGCGACAGCCCTCCAACTCACATACAACATGAAACACTTCTTCCTTATTTCCGCGGCCTCCGGGATCGGTGCCTGTGTTTCCGGTCTCGCAGTGTCCTATATCTTCGATCTTCCCTCCGGCGCGTCGGTGGTCCTCACGGCTACGGTCATCTTTGCCGCCGCATACATCTTTTCACCAAAACGCCGCATGGCAAAACTCAAGGAAAGGAACCGCACCCCATGAACATGACCCCCGATGAGATGTATCGCAGACGCAAGGAATTCTTTAACGAACATGCCGAAGAGTGGCTTGACACATGGTACACAGACCGGGGCACCGGTATCTGCGACAAGCATGCCAGAGACTTCGAGCGCCTCTTTTCGCTCCTGCCGCTGAAGCCCTCAGACCACGTACTGGACGTAGGGTGCGGAACCGGCATACTGGTCCCCCTCATTCTCGAACGCATTACATCGACAGGCATCCTCTACGAACTGGATTTTGCGGAAAAGATGCTGGAAGTCAACCGTAATCTCCACGAGGAGAAAAACATTCGATTTGTCCTTGCGGACGCGGAGAATCCTTTGCTCGATGACAATTCCTGCGACGTAGTCATCTGTTTTTCCTGCTTCCCCCATTTTCATGAAAAGGAAAAAGCGCTGTCCGCGCTTACACGGGTTTTGAAACCTCGGGGCATTCTTGTTGTGTCCCACTTCGACTCATCGGAGGGGATCAACAGGCACCACGGGTCCTGTCATGCCGTCATGCATGACCATCTGCCCGATGAAAAGTCGATGCGCGACCTTCTCCGGGGGGCCGGCCTCAGCATCCACCGTTTCATAGACGAGCCCGGCTTCTACTTTATCTCTTCCTCAGGATAGGTTGAGCTCAATCAGGGGAATGTCCGGAGTCAGAAAAAAGCACATTCCCCCATCTTCCCTATCTTGCGGCCGGAACCGGGCTGTATTTGCGTGAACCAAGATAGATCTCAGCTCCGGAATCGGAGGTCAGATCATCGCTTCCGGCGGCTTGCTATCAAAATCAGTATCGGGGTTGCCACCACGCCGACTCCAAGGACAATGGAGATAATATCGAAATAATGCATATGTCACACCTCCTTCCCTCTGGCGACCGGTCTCCAACACCCCTGTCCCAACCCGGGACTCGTGCAGGCGAAGGAAACGGGAAGGGGATTCGCCGTCCGTCACGGCGGTCCCTGACTCGCGCCATACTCGATGATAAATGAAGGAAGGGACCCTTTCTACTAACCGGTTTATACAATAAGCCCGCCGACTATGTTAACCTGTTAACATTACGGAGCCCAGACAGGGGGTAGATTTAGAGAAGACCGGAATGAGAAAAAGAGGGGGGATATGGAACGCAAAGAAAACGCGCCTGATTCACCTTACCTGACCGACAATCTGAAGGATTATCCGTCTGAGTTGGCCTTGCTTTACGAAAACTCAACGAGGCGGTTGTACTCCGCAGGGGAGATGGTCTACATCCAGAGCGATGCGAGCAAACCCGAGTTCTATCTCATCGAAAGCGGCCGGGTCAAGATAGCGCTTCTGAGTAAAGACGGGTCCGAAAGGACCGTCATCATTCAGGAGAGAAACACGCTTTTCGGCTATGCCGCCGCCTTTGACGGTCATCCCCATTTCCAGACGGCCACCGCCCTGGAGCCGTCGCAATTGCGCGTGATCCCCGTCGAAACCTTTCTTGCGCTCAACGACAAGTATCCCAGGCTCTCCGCCGTCCTCATTGCCGCCTTCGCCAGGGTAACCAGGATGCTGATACTTCAGATCGAAAATGACTCTTTTATGGATGCCCGCCGCCGGGTCGCTCATATGCTCTGCAAACTGGCCTCGGAGGTGGGGCAGAGAACACCGAAAGGCATCCTCATCGCAAAAAAGGTAACTCAGGAAGATATTGGAAGCCTGACAGGTCTTTCAAGGGTTTCGGTCTCCCTCGCCCTCAACCACTTCGAAGAAGAGGACCTCCTCAGGAAAAAAAGGAATATGATCGAGATCTTCAATGTGGAAAAGCTGCAAAATGTCGCCGGCGGAACCGCAAAGATGGGGAGGCCCGGGGGACATTTCCAGGAAATTAAATGACTTTTCAACCAAGCCCGGATTTTCCTGGGTAAAACGGATAGGGCAGCTCTGGGGACATCCTGCGGTCCTGCCGTCGATTGATATTTTAAGGACTTCCCTCCCGATTCATAGATGGTGACATTTCCCTTCAAACCATGAGACGTCCCGGAAAAGGCTGATTGCGCCGAAGATGATGCGAGTGCGGCCTCATTCTGGCAAAGTCCGGTCCAGAATCTCGGCGATGTTGCACAATGCACCCGCTTCGTTGTATATCGATTGGTGGCTTGTTCGGACTTGTCTATGTAAAAAAACAGTATACTGCGATAAAATAGCGAAATTGACATGTGAGGAGCGCTCGGGCATGAAGAGGGAGTTTGAAGAAGAATCCATCATATTTGCCAGCATTGCCAAATGGTTCTTCCTTGCCACATTGACCGGGGCGGTCATCGGTCTTGCGTCGGCACTTTTTCTGAAAGTATTGAACTTTAGCATCCAAACCGGGGAAAGGTACCATTATTATTTTCTCTTGCTCCCCGCAGGTCTTCTTGTCAGCGTCCTTATCAGAAAAATGACAGGTGATGAATCGAGAGGCCTGGGCGCGGAGATCGAAGCGGTCCACAAGAAATCCGGCAAGATAAAGCCCCGTGCCGTCCTGCTGAAGCTTGTCGCCACTGTGGTGACGGTGGCGACGGGGGGTTCCGCGGGAAAAGAAGGGCCCTGCGCGGAAATAGGCGCCGGAATTTCGTCAATCCTCTCTGACGTCCTGAGGCTCAATAAGTATGATAGAAGGAAGCTCGTCATCTGCGGGATAAGCGCCGGGCTGGCGGCGGTTTTCGGCACCCCGATCTCAGGTGCCATCTACGGGATCGAAGTTCTCGCTGTCGGAAGCATCCTGTACGATGTGCTCATGCCTGCCTTTGTCGCCGGGATAACCGCCTATCATGTATCGTCCGCACTCGGGATCCAGTACTTCTCGTACAAGATCACCGTGGTGCCGGTTTTCGGTGAAGCATTCCTGCTCAAGGTAGTCGCGGCGGGCCTTTTTTTCGGTCTCTGCTCGTTCCTGCTGATCTACTCGCTGCGCATAGGGAGGAGTCTTGTTGACAGGATAAAGGTGGGCGAGTCCTTGAAAGCCGTAATGGGGGGTATTGTCCTTGTGGGCCTGGCATTTGCCGTATCTCCCCAATATCTTGGCCTTGGCCTGAAGACGACGGAAAATGTGCTGAGCGGCGCAGATATCATCTGGTACGCCTTCATAATGAAAATGATCTTTACAAGCGTCACGTTCAGCAGCGGCGGGTGCGGGGGTATCGTGACCCCGATATTCTTCATCGGCGCCGCGGCGGGATCGCTATTTGCAAAGGTCCTGGGGTTGGATCCGGCGACCTTCGCCGCCCTCGGCGCACTTTCGGTTATGGCGGGAGCGACAAATACCCCCATCGCGGCAAGCATTATGGCGCTGGAGCTCTTCGGAACAGCCATAGCGCCCTATGCGACAATTGCATGCGCAGTGAGTTTTTTGATGACAGGGCACCGAAGCGTATACCCCTATCAGTTGCTTGGCGTACAGAAATCGAGCATGCTGAAGGTGGATCTCGGAACTGAAATGGAGAACGTCCATGTCGAGATCGATGAAGAAATCGACAACATCGCCTCCCGTTGCCTGGCCCGCCTTAAGCATCTCCGGAAAATGCTGGTCTCGCGGAAGAAAAAGCGATGATGCAGCGAGACGACAGGCCTCACTCGCACGCGTTATTTAATCTTTTAAACGTCCCCTTTATGCTCCTTTTAATGACGCTTGAACCTGAGAAAGTTTGCGCACGTGTTGTTGGATCGGCTGCCGGCGTCGCATCCGCATTGGATACGCGTGTAGTCGTTGCATGTTGTGTATCCCCTGCGGTTACGCACTCCGTTCGTACTGATCAGCCTGCATGCGTGATTGGTCCATTCCCTCTGGCTCATGCCTACGAGCTTCACGAAAGACCCGTTTGGCATAACATAGTACGGACCGTCGGGCGTGATCAGGTCGTGAACGAAAGTCGGCTGCCAGCCGTTTCCACGACATGGTCCGGCATCCGCACTGGTTGAGGCAAGACCGATAAGACAGATAATCCCCAGGCAAAGCACAAACAACCTGATTTTCATTTGCAAACCCTCCTCGATGTCATTTCACGAACTCAGGTTAATCGATACCTGAACTCCCACAAACTACGCTAAGCCATCGATTATATCAACCACAAAGGATTTACTTCTGTAATCTGGACTACATTCCGTGCGCCACAGTGCTTTCAAGAGGAGCGTCATGGAATGGGGGCGCAGGTGATATGTTTCGTCCGGGACGCGGCGAGCCTGGCCCCAGGGGTTCCCCCATAAAGTGGAATTCCCCCGACCTTGACATAACCCTTTATGGCGGGTATGCTGTTTAAACCGGGCCATACTTAAGGGTCTTCTATGAATAAAAACAAGGTGGAAGACGTGGTGTTGCAAGCATGCCGATTTCGTTTCCGCGAAACGATTACGGAAGGCGCCCATGTTTTCATTACCATCAAGGAGGGCAAATGAAGAAGAACTATACCGTGCAGATGGCAATCATCATTGCGGCCGTTATTCTCTGCGGCGCTCTCGATGCCGAGGCAGTTCCGAATCCGGGAGCCATCTCCTGGAGGGGTTCACCGACTGCGTTTGTAACTTCCCTTTATGTCGGAGTGCTTGGCAGGCAGCCCGAAAGCCAGGCGGTGGTGAACGGGTGGGCCGCACAGGTGAACGCCACCCCTCATTCACGCTACCAGGTATTCTGGAGGTTTGTCAATTCGCCCGAATACCAGGGGAGCCGGTGGGCGAAACAGCGGAGAGAATACACCGTCTATCGAAAATACTACATCAAGAGTGATATTTACAAATACAGTGTGAGCAAGGGTCCATTGGGCGCCGACTATTATCCTCACGCCGGGCCATACACTTTCGGGGTAGCGATGGCCCTCAGAGGCTATTTCGAAGCATTTTTCACGCGCAGGTGACGGGGATTTCACTTCAAGATCCATAACGGGGGGGGATAACCCGGTCTGAGGGAATGTAAAAACTGAGGGATGTCCCCAAAGATACCCCCCCTCCATCTGGTCCCTGGGAGGGTGGACGGGGTCAATATCTTTGTTGTCGAATACCCAGCTTCCCTTCCAATTCCCGAATGCGACGGCGCATGCTTTCGTCATGCTCCATTGTCACGAATAAACAGAGCGCCGGCAGTATTTGGCGCAACACACCAGAAAAAAGCGGCTACAGGCGTTCCATCATACGACACCCGTATCGACCGTACAAACCAGGCCAGAGCAAGCGGAGGGAAGATCTTAAGCTGCCGCCTGAAGCCCGAATGACGAAGAAATTCGGCCACGAGGGCTGATCGTGAACAATTCTGGACAAGTACAACGGGTAGTTTTATAATAGATAGATAAAATCCATTTGTCGAAAGGAGGCACCTATGAAAGACGATGAAAACGGGAGATCTGGCAGCGATGTAGGGTCCGGCCTTAGCAGACGGAAGTTTTTGGCAGGGACGGGCATGGCGGTGGCAGGAGCACTGGCGACCGGTGCGTTGATGCCGGGCAGGGTTGAGGCGGTACCGCCGCCTAAGAAATGGGGCAAGACCACAGACGTCCTTATCGTCGGCACCGGGTATTCCGGACTGGCCGCGGCCATTGAGGCGCATGACGCCGGATCCAAGGTCACGATCATCGAAAAAGCGCGCGTGATAGGAGGGAATTCGGTAATTGCGAGTGGGATCTATAATTGTTCGGAACCCGACGTGCAGGCAAAGTACGGGATCAAGGACTCCCCCGAACTGCACTATCAACAGACGCTGGCGGCCGGCGATTTCAGGGGCGACCCCGAGAAGGTGAAATACATGACGGACCATGCCCTGGAAGGACGCAAGTGGCTCGAAAAACAGGGGGTCAAATTCGACGTAAAACCCTATACGGCTGTCGGCGCCCTCTGGGCCAGGAGCTTCGACCCCGTGGGCAAGGGCAGGGGCGGCTCGATCATACGGGCACTCAAAGCCCAGGTCGACAAAAGAAACATCCCTGTCATGATGAATGTAAAACTGAAGGCCATCGTCAGGCAGAAAACCCTTGACGGCAATGTCATGGGTGCGGTGGTCACCGAAAAAGGCAAAGATATATACATCAAGGCGGCAAAGGCCGTTATCCTGGCAACCGGTGGTTTCGGCGCCGACGTCGCTATGCGCTCCAAGTACGACCCCCGTCTCGGTCCCGATGTTCCGACCACGAACGTGCCCACCGCCACGGGAGAGGCCATTGTCATCGCCGAGAACGAAGGCGCCGACGTCCTCGGGATGGATTATATTCAAATGCTCATAGCCTGTAACTATTACACGAAGAAATACGGGTCTCTGACAAATCTCGGCGTCGATCATGCCCTTTTCGTCAACCTCGAAGGAAAAAGGTTCGTCGCCGAGGACCAGCGCCGCGATGTTATGGCCGAAGCCGTCCTGAAGCAGACAAAAAAGGTGCTGCTCTGGGTCGCCGACGATAAGTGCTCCAAGAGGTTCAAACCGAACATGATCGAGGAGATCATCAAGGACGGTCTCGCTTTCCGGGGAAACACGCCGGAAGAACTCGCGAAGGTCCTCAATGCAAAGCTTGGGGTCCCTGAAAAGGCCTTCATCGAATCCATCGCCAAATACAATGAAAGCGTAAAGAAGGGCAAAGACGAGGAGTTCGGCAAGAAACCTGCGAACCTTAAGCCCGTCAGTGTCGGTCCCTTCTATGCGAGTCCGACACAGGCCGGCGTGCATCACACAATGGGCGGCATCTACACGAAAGGGATCACCTGTCAGGTCATAGACCGTGAAAGCAAGGTCATCCCGCGGCTGTATGCGGCAGGCGAGGTCACCGGCGGCGTCCATGGCGCGAACAGGGTCGGAGGAAATGCGACGGTGGACTGCGTCGTCTTCGGAAGAAATGCCGGTATCAACGCGGCGAAGGAAAAACCCTGGGGCTGAGACTCTCAAGGGCCACGGATATACAGCACACACGGTAACGGTTAAGAAAGGGCGGGGCCATGCACCCTGCCCTTTCTTTTTCTCATGTAATCTTCGCTGGACTCCCTGCCCGGGTCGCCGCAAGTCTGGCGAAGAGAGCCATGTTCGTGCTGCGCCCCGCCAGAGGGGAGTACCAGCCCCCGTGTGGTTCGCATAACTGGTTGACTTTGGGCGGGGCATTCAGTTACATTAGTTATTATTCAAAAAGGAAACGTGAATATGTACAGGATAGCGAATATATTTTTCACATCAGGCTGAGAGGCATACAGGGAGCCCGGGCGGCTTCCCATTGTGACCGTGTTCGCGGTTTCTTCGCCTTAATCCATCAAAATGCCTCCTTAGGGATCCGGCGCGGATATCCGTGGCCGGATCTTTTATTTTCGGGAGGTTTTCATGTCAGATTACACACAAATGTGGTCCGATCTGGGCCTTGATCTCAAGGGCCATGATGCGCTTCTTTCCGTCCTCGGCAGTGCATACCAGGACATCTTCCTTTCCCAGAAGAACCGTCCCGAAGGGATGAAGTATTTCGACTTCGTCATGAGCGAGGTGCACGGCCTCAGGATCAAGGAACTCATGGACGCAAAAGCGCAGGGCCGCATCGTGGTGGGTTCCTATTGCGTCTTCGTGCCCGAGGAGCTCATCCTGGCGGTGGACGGGGTATCCGTCGGTCTCTGCGCGGGTGCGGAGTTCAACTTCGAGGGTGCCGAAGAGGTGATCCCCAGGAACCTCTGCCCACTGATCAAGTCAGCCTTCGGGTTCAAACGCGGACTTGTGTGCCCCTACCTCGAGGCGAGCGATATTGTCGTCGGCGAGAACACCTGCGACGGCAAGAA